>JBAVCR010000182.1:0-90856 GCA_049586815.1 Anaeromyxobacteraceae bacterium | reverse complement strand
TCCCAGAGCGCCTCCTCCAGGAGCGCGCGCCCCCGCGCGAAGGCCGGGGCGAGGTCGCGCGGGCGCTCGGCCGGCGGCAGGAAGGCCTGGCCGGCCACCGGGTCGGCCATGGCCCTCTCGAACCAGGGCCTCCACCAGGGAAGGCCGCTCGCGTGGGCGAGGAGCTGCCGCACCGTCACCTGCTCCTTCCCTCCGCCGCGGAAGCGGGGGAGCCACTCGACCGCCGGGGCGTCGAGGCGGATGCGACCCTCCTTCACGAGGAGCGCCGCGAGGGTGCCGGTGGCCATCACCTTCGTGAGCGACGCCACGTCGAAGAGGAGGGGCGGCCCGGCCGGCGGCCCTGCGGCGCCGGTCGCCGCGGAGGGATCGCCTCCCCTCGAGGCGTGGACGACCTCACCGTTCCGGAGCACGACCGCGTCCCAGGCGGGCGCGACGCCGGGCGGGACCGCGAAGGGGAAGCTCACGTCGTCGCGCCCTGCTCGAAGACGAGCCGGGGCGGCCCTTCCTCGGGCTGGCGCGGCGCCACCACGGTCACCATCGACCCGAACGGAAGCGCGAAGTTCTCGTCCTCGTGGCCGGCGGGCACGCCCTCGACGGTGGGCACGCCCAGCTCCCAGGCCACCCGTCGCACCACCTCCACGCCCTGCAGGTCGGGGTCGTCGCACTGGGTGAACTGCCCGATGGCCAGCCCGGCCAGCCGGTCGAGCGCGCCGGAGAGTCGGAGCTGCACGAGCATCCGGTCGATGCGGTAGGGGCGCTCCCCCACGTCCTCCAGGAAGACCACCGCGCCGGCGAAGCGGGGCGCCCACGGGGTGCCGCAGAGGTGGGAGAGGACGGTGAGCGAGCCGCCGAGGAGGGGCCCGGAGGCCATCCCAGGGCGCAGCGTGTTCCGCGCGACCACACCCCGCCCCGGCGGCGGCTGCAGGGCGCGGCGGTCGGCGAGCGGCGGCGCCCCCCCGAAGAGGAGGCCCTCCATGTGGTCGAGGGATTCCGGCCCGAGCCGGCCGAGCTGGGTGACCACCGGCCCGTGCACCGTGACGAGCCCGTTGCGGTTCAGCAGCGCGTGGAGCGCCGTGATGTCGCTGAACCCCACGAAGACCTTCGGGGGATGGAAGATGCGGGCCGCCTCCAGGCGGGGGAGCAGCCGGACCGCGCCGTAGCCCCCCCGGGCGCACCAGACGGCGCGGGCCTCGGGGTCGCTCGCGGCCTCGTGCCACTCGGCCAGGCGGCGGGTGTCGTCGCCAGCCAGGTACCCGGTGCGGGCGTGGATGTCGTCCCGCATGCGCGGAACGAGCCCGAAGCGGTCCCGGAGGACGCCGAGCCCCTTCTCGAAGGCCTCGGGGTCGAACGGGCCGGACGGGGCGACGATGCGGACCACGTCGCCCCTTTTCAGGGCTGGCGGCTTGATCACTTCGCGAGCATATCCGGGGGGCCACCCGGGGTCGAGATCGCCGCACCGCGTCAAGATCCCGTCGCCGGGGGCGTTTGTTCGCCTCCCGCACCGTTTGCTACCTTCGCCAGTCCGCGCACCGCGCCGACATCACATCCCCCCGAGAGGACCCGCCGACCATGCCCGACCGGATCACGACCGACGGTGAAACTTACTTTCCCTCCCCCGAGGTGGTGGCGCAGGCCCGGGTGAAGGACTGGGACGCGCTGGCCCGGGTGGCCCTCGCCGATCCGCAGGCCTTCTGGGCCAAGGAGGCCGAGGAGCTCGAGTGGTACCGGAAGTGGGACAAGGTCCTCGACGACTCGAAGAAGCCCTTCTACAAGTGGTTCGCCGGCGGCCAGTGCAACATCGTGCACAACGCCCTCGACCGGCACCAGAAGAGCTGGCGCAAGAACAAGCTGTCGCTCGTCTGGGTCGGGGAGCGCAACGAGGTGCGCACCTACTCGTACTTCGCGCTCAACCGCGACGTCTGCAAGTTCGCCAACGTGCTGAAGGCCATGGGCGTCCGCAAGGGCGACCGCGTGACCATCTACATGCCGCGCATCCCCGAGATCGTCATCGCCATGCTCGCCTGCGCGAAGATCGGGGCCATCCACTCGGTGGTCTACGGCGGCTTCAGCGTGGACGCGCTGCAGGGGCGCATCGAGGACAGCGAGTCGAAGGTGGTCATCACCGCCGACGGCGGCTTCATGAACGGCAAGGTCGTCGAGCTGAAGAAGATCGTCGACGACGCCGTCCGCCACGCACCCACGGTCGAGACGGTGATCGTGGTGCAGCGCACCGGCCACGAGGTCCGCATGGAGGCGGGCCGCGACTACTGGTACCACGACCTCATGAAGCTGCCGCTCGCCACCGGCGTGGCGGCCACCGAGGTGATGGACGCCTACGACCCGCTCTACATGCTCTACACCTCGGGCACGACCGGGAAGCCGAAGGGGCTCATCCACTGCCACGGCGGCTACATGGTGGGCGTCTACTCCACGCTCAAGTACGTCTTCGACGTGAAGGACGAGGACCGCTACTGGTGCGCCGCCGATCCCGGGTGGGTGACCGGCCACTCGTACATCGTCTACGGGCCGCTCCTCATGGGCGCGACCACCTTCATGTACGAGGGCGCCCCGACCTACCCGTACCCGAACCGCTGGTGGCACCTCGTGGAGAAGTACGGCATCACCATCCTCTACACGGCGCCCACCGCCATCCGCGGGCTCATGCGCTTCGGCGAGTCGTGGCCCAACCGCCACGACCTCTCGACCCTGCGCCTCCTCGGATCGGTCGGCGAGCCCATCAACCCCGAGGCCTGGAAGTGGTACCACCGGGTCATCGGCAAGGGGCGCTGCCCCATCATGGACACCTGGTGGCAGACCGAGACCGGGATGTTCCAGCTCACGCCCACGCCGGTCGTCCCGCTCAAGCCCGGCTCGGCCACCCGCCCCTTCTTCGGGCAGGACGCGGAGATCCTCGACGAGGAGGGGAAGCCGGTCGCCGACGGGGACGAGGGATTCCTCGCCCTCAAGAACCCCTGGCCCGCCGCCGCCATCACCATCTACAAGGACCCCGACCGCTACGTGAAGCAGTACTGGACCAAGTATCCCGGCAAGTACATGGCGGGTGACTCGGCCAAGCGGGACAAGGACGGCTACTTCTGGGTCATCGGCCGCACCGACGACGTCATCAAGGTCTCGGGCTACCGGCTCGGCACCGCCGAGGTGGAGAGCGCGCTCGTCAGCCACCCGGCCGTCGCCGAGGCGGCGGTGATCGGCGTCTCCCACGAGGTGAAGGGCCAGGCCATCTACGCCTACTGCATCCTCCGCAAGGGCTTCAAGGAGAGCGAGGAGCTGGCCGACGAGGTGAAGGCCCACGTGGGCAAGCACATGGGGCCCATCGTCCGGCCGGAGAAGATCACCTTCGTCGAATCCCTGCCGAAGACCCGCTCCGGGAAGATCATGCGCCGCGTCCTCAAGGCCCGCGCGCAGGGGCTCCCCGAAGGCGACGTCTCCACGCTGGAGGAATAGCGTCCGCCCTCGACGCGGTTGTCCTTCCACGCGTCACACATTCGAGAAGCGGAGCGCCCGGCCTCCCCCGACGGGGTCACCGGGCGCTTCCTGCTCGACCATTTTCGGGGTAAACACCTCGAAACCCCGAAGGAGAGACCATGAGAATCATCACCGCCGCCGTACTGCTCGCCCTCTCGCTCCCGGCCGTCGCCGCGGATCCCAAGACGGAGGACGACAAGACCATGTACGCGCTCGGCGCGATGGTCTCGCGCAACTACAAGGACTTCAACCTGAACGCGAAGCAGGTCGAGCAGGTCCAGAAGGGCATGACCGACGCCCTCACCGGCAAGAAGCTCGCGGTCGACATGGACAAGGCCCAGCCCAAGGTCCAGGAGTTCGTGAAGGCCTACATGCCGAACCACCCGGGCGCCCCGAAGGACGCGAAGCCCGCCGCGAAGCCGGCCCCCGACCAGAACACCCTCTACGCGCTCGGCGTGCTCGGCAGCCGCAACCTGGGCGAGCTCTCCCTCTCCCCCGCCCAGGTCGGCATGATGGAGAAGGGCATGGCCGACACGCTGGCCGGCAAGAAGTCGCTCGTCGACGTCACCGCCTACGAGCCCAAGGTCCAGGAGTTCGCGAAGGCCAAGGTCGCCGCCGCCGGCGAGGCCCGCAAGGCGAAGGAGGCCGGGGCCGTCGAGGAGTACGCCAAGAAGCCGGGCGCCCAGAAGACCGCCTCGGGCCTCATCTTCATCCCGGTCAAGGCCGGCACGGGCGCCTCCCCCGCCGCCACCGACAAGGTGAAGGTGAACTACGAGGGCAAGCTGATGGACGGCACCGTCTTCGACAGCTCCTACAAGCGCGGCCAGCCCATCGAGTTCGGCCTGAACCAGGTCATCCCCTGCTGGACCGAGGGCGTGCAGAAGATGAAGGTCGGCGGCGAGGCCACCCTGGTGTGCCCGCCCTCCATCGCCTACGGCGAGCGCGGCGCCCCGGGCGCCATCCCGCCCAACGCGGCGCTCGTCTTCAAGGTCGAGCTGCTCGGCGTGACGCCGGCCGCCGCCGCCGGGAAGTGACATGACCGCCACCGCCCTGCTCCTCCTGGCTCTCGCCGCCCCGCCCTCGACGCCGGCCAAGGCTCCCGCCAAGGCCGCCGCGCTGGGATCGGAGCGGGACAAGACCCTCTACGCCCTCGGCGTCGCCGCTGCCGACAGCTTCAAGGTCTTCAACCTGAAGCCGGAGGAGCTGGCGGTGGTCGAGCGCGGACTCTCCGACGCCGTGCTCGGCAAGCAGCTGCAGGTGGACATGAAGGTCTACCGCCCCAAGGTGAACGAGCTCGCCGCGGCGTCGTACAGCGACAACAGCCGCGCGGCGCTGGCCCACTTCGCGAAGGAGAAGGGGGCCATCACCTACCCGTCGGGCCTCATCTACATCCCGTCGCGGGTGGGAACGGGTCCGATGCCCACCGCCTTCGACACCGTGAAGGTGGAGTACGAGGGCAAGCTGGCCGACGGGACGATCTTCGACTCGTCCAGGAAGCAGGGCGGTCCGGTGACCGCAGCCCTGGCGCAGTCGATCCCCTGCTGGAAGGAGGGGCTCCAGAAGATGAAGGTCGGGACGATGGGCCGCATCGTCTGCCCGGCCAGCCTCGGCTACGGGGACGCCGGGAAGGCGCCCAACATCCCGCCCAAGTCGACGCTCATCTTCGACGTGGAGCTCCTCTCCATCGAGTCGCCCTCGGCGACGAAGCCCCCGGCCGCCCCGGCCGACGGGAAGAAGTAGCCGCACGGCGCCTCCGGGCGCCGGAACGCCTCTCCGGGACGCCCCGGGTGGACCGCCCCGATGGGGCTCCCCCGGGGTTTTCCTTTTCCGGAGCGTCCCGGGAGCCGTGAATGGGGAAGCCGCCGGACCCGCTCCGGGAGGAACCCCGTGTCCCGAACCGCTGCCCCCCGCCTCGCCCGCCTCGCCCTCGTCGCGGCCCTCACCTCCATCGCCGCCGTCGCCGTCCTGGCCCCCCGGGTCGCGGACGCCTGCACCACGTTCCGCATCTCGTCGAAGGACGGGGCGATCCTCGTCGGCCGCTCGATGGAGCTCGGCATGCCACTCGAGAGCGCGGTGATGATCGTCCCGCGTGGCCACCCCCTCTCGGCCACGCGCCCCGACGGCAAGCCCGGGAGCTCCTGGACGGCCCGGTACGGGTTCGCCGGCATGAACACCCTCGGGGTCGACATCTCGACCGACGGCCTCAACGAGGCGGGACTCTCGGTGGGGACGCTCTACATCCCCGGCTTCGTGCAGTACGAGCCGTTCCCTACGGCAGCCGGCGCGGAGGCCATCTCCAACCTCGAGCTCTCGAACTGGCTCCTCAGCCGCTTCGCCACGGTCGACGAGGTCCGCGAGGCCCTTCCCAGGGTCACGGTCTACGACCTCGTGATGGCGCCGGCCGGACCGCAGCCGCTCCACTGGGCCATCTCCGACGCCCGGGGCGGGTCGATCGTGGTCGAGTACGTCGGCGGGAAGCTCCAGATCCACGAGAACCCGGTGGGCGTGCTCACGAACTCGCCCGACTTCCCCTGGCACCAGGTGAACCTGCGGAACCACGTGAACCTCACGAACCAGAACGTCGACCCCCTGCGGCTCGGGAAGGTGGAGATCGCGCCGCTCGGCCAGGGGTCGGGACTGCTCGGGATCCCAGGCGACTACACGCCGCCCGGCCGCTTCGTCCGGGCCACGGCGCTCGCCTGGTCGCTCGTCCCCCCGGCCACGGCCGTCGAGGGGGCGAACGCGGCCTTCCACGTCCTGAACGCGGTCGACATCCCGGTGGGAGCGGTCGCCCAGCGGGTTCCCGGGAAGGACGGCGCGGCCCCCACGCTCGCCTACGAGATGACCCAGTGGGCCACCGTCCACGACCTCACGAACCGGCTGCTCTACTACCGGACGTACGGGAACCTGGCCATCCGGCTCGTCGACCTCCGGAAGGTCGACTGGACGGCGAAGGGAATCCGCCACGTCCCCATGCCCACGGCCATGCAGGCCGAGGACGTGACCGCTCAGGCGCGGTGAACGTCAGTCGGCGACGGTGACGACCCGCTTCAGGCCCGAGGCCGGGCTCTTGAAGGCCTCGGGCGCCTCGTCGATGGAGACGCGGCTCGCGATGAGGCGCTGCAGCGCGCCCGGCCAGCGACGGGCGAAGAGGCCGAGGTCCTGGATGGCGGCGCGGTAGGCCTCGCCGCTCGGGTGCACCGGCCCGATGATGACCTGGTTCCGCTGCACCATCCCGTGGAGCAGGTAGCCGGCGTCGAGCGTGAAGGCGCCGCGGCGGCCGGGGATGCCGGTGAGGAGGTAGACGCCGTTCCGCCCGAGGTGCTCCATGGCGGCGAGCGCGTCGGGGGTGGCGCCGGTGGCCTCGAACATCACGTCGATGCGCCCCAGGTGGCCGGCGAGCGACTGGAGGCGCTCCTCCTCGGCGGTGACGAACTGGGCGCCGATCGACTCGGCGAACTCGGCCTTCTCGCCGCGCCCGTGCAGCGAGTAGATGGTGACCTTGTAGCCGCGGACCACGAGCGCCATGGTGCCGAGGAGCGCCACCGGTCCGGCGCCGAGGACGAGGGCGCGCTTGCCGGAGCCTCCGGTCTCGCCCAGCGCCGCCCAGGGGAGGCGCTTCTGCACCTGCTCGAGCTCGGCGATGGCCGTCTCGGCGAGGGCGAGCGGCTGGGTGAGCACCGCCACGTCGCGCAGCTCTCGGGGCACCGGCTGGAGCCAGCGGGCGTCGTCGGCGAAGCGCTCGGCGAGGAATCCGTGGGCGTCCTTGATGCCGCGCTGGGAGTACTCGCCGGAGAGGCAGAAGTCGGGGCGGCCCATGCGGCAGGCGCGGCAGGTCTCGCGGCGGCAGGGGCGGCGGACGGTGGGGACGACGAGGTCGCCGGGGCGGATGCGCCGGACCGACGACCCCACCTCCACCACCTCGCCGAGGGCCTCGTGGCCCAGGATGAGGTACGGCGAGTCGGGGGGCGGGGAGCCCATCCGGTAGGAGGCGATCTCGCGGTCGGTGCCGCAGAAGCCGACGTCGAGGACCTTCACCACCACGTCGCCGGGGGCGAGGATGGCGGGTTCACGGTGGTCGACGAGGCGGAGCGCGCGCTCCTCGGGGAAGACGGCAACGGCTTTCATCGAGCTCGCCCCCTCGCCTACAGGTTCTGCGAGAGGATGAGGTTCACGTACTGCGCGCGCTCGAAGGCGCGCGGGTCGCGCGCCTCCTTCTGGGACAGCGAGCCGCGGAAGTCGTCGATGGCGGAGTAGTGCCCGCGCTCCATCCAGTCGGAGAGCCCGGCCTTGAGCGTGCCGAGGTGCGGGACGCCGTTCCGGAGCAGCGCCGCGGCGAGTTGCACCACGGTGGCGCCGGCGAGCAGCATCTTCACCACGCCGGCGGTGTCGTGCACGCCAGTGGAGCCGGCCAGGTCGGCCTTGACGCGGCCGTAGAGGATGGCCGTCCAGCGCAGCGGCAGCAGCATCTCCCAGGGCTGGGAGAGCTGCATGGAGCTGTGGAGCGCCATGCGGTCGAGGTCGATGTCGGGCTGCAGGAAGCGGTTGAAGAGGACGAGCGCGTTCACCCCCTCGGCGTCGAACTTCCGGGCCACGTTGGCGAAGGAGGTGAAGAAGGGGGAGAGCTTGAGCGCGATGGGCACCTTCACGGCCTTGCGCACCGAGCGGACGATCTGGATGCACTCCTTCTCGATCTCCTCGCCGGAGACGTCGGGATCGGCACCCACGGCGTAGATGTTCACCTCGATGGCGTCGGCGCCGGCGTCCTCGAGCTGCTTCGCGTACTCGGCCCAGCTGCCGGCGGCGGCGGCGTTGAGGCTCGCGATGACCGGGATGCGGACCGACTTCTTCGCCCGGTCGAGGAGGCGCAGGTACTCGCGCGGACCGATGCGCTGGGGCGGCAGGTAGCTGCGGGCCTCGGGATTCGAGTCGGCCTGGAAGCTGACTGCCTCCTCGAGGGCGCTCTCGGCGGCCTCGATCTGCTCCTCGAAGAGGGAGCGGAGCACGATGGCGCCCGCCCCGCTGGCCTCGGCGGCCGCGAAGTTCTCGGGCTTGTTGGACAGGGAGGAGCTGGCAACGACGAGGGGACTCGGCAGTTCGAGCCCCATGTACCGCGTCGAGAGGTCGCTCATAGGACCGCCATCCTCGCCGTTCCGGGGATGCTTGTGAAGGGGTTCCGGAACGGATAGGAAACCTCCCTCCCGGAGCGGCCATACCCCCGTCAAGACAGACCTCTGGCCTCGCCTACGCCCTCGCCGCCTACCTGGCCTGGGGGCTGTCGCCCGTCTACTTCAAGGCGCTCCGGCCCTCGGGGCCGCTCGAGATCCTCTCCTGGCGGGTGGTGGCCTCGGTGGTCCTCCTCGGGGCCCTGGCCATCACCATGGGGCGGGGCGCGGAGGTGGTCCGGTCGTTCCGGGAGCGGCGCCGCGCGCTCACCCTCCTCGCCACCACCGTCCTCATCTCCTGCAACTGGCTCCTCTACATCTGGGCGGTGAACTCGGGGCGGGTCCTCGAGGCGAGCATGGGCTACTTCATGAACCCGCTCGTGAACATCCTGCTCGGGGTGGCGTTCCTGAAGGAGGGGCTCGACCGGCGGCAGGCCTTCGCGGTCGCGCTCGCCGCAGTGGGCGTGGCCTGGATGGTGGTGGCCCACGGCCACCTGCCCTGGGTCTCGCTCGCCCTCGCCATCTCGTTCGGGCTCTATGCGCTGCTCCGCAAGCGGGCCGGCATCGACGCCGTGGCGGGGCTCCTCGTGGAGACCTCCCTCCTCGCGCCACTGGCCGCGGGCTGGCTCCTCTGGCTCTGGTCGCGCGGCGAGGCCCACTTCGGGACGTCGACCGGGATGTCGGTGCTGCTCCTCTCGGCGGGCGCGGTGACGGCGTTCCCCCTCATCTGGTTCACGCTGGGCGTGCACCGGCTTCGCCTCTCGACGATGGGCCTCCTGCAGTACGTGGGGCCGACCCTGCAGTTCACGCTGGCGGTGGTCGTCTACCGGGAGCCCTTCGGGGCGTCGATGGCGGTGACCTTCGCCTTCATCTGGACGGGGCTCGCCATCTTCACGGTGGACGCCATCGCCAAGGCACGACGGCGCGAGCCCACGCCCGCGGTGGAACCGCTGGACTGAGGGTGCGCCCTTTCCGGTCCGGCGCGCTTCGTCACTTCCCGGCGGCCGGTGACGGCCGCACCGTCACCACCGGCATCGGCGCGCGGCGCACCACCCGCTCGGCGACCGACCCGAGGAGCACATGGGCGAGCCCCGTGCGGCCGTGGGTCCCGACCACGATGGCGTCGTACTTGCCGTCCTCGGCCTCGGCGACGATCTCCGCCGCCGGCTCGCCGATCGACTTTCCGGTGGCCACCCGCGGCGCCCCGTCGGCGACGGCCTCGGCCTTCCAGCGCGCAAGGAGCGCGTCGGTCTGCTCCGCGAGCTCCTGGAGCATGCCGCTCGCCGGCAGCACCGTTCCCTCCGGAAGCGTGTAGCCGGGGAGCGGATAGGCGTGGAACACGGTGACCTCGCCGTCGAACCGGCGGGCGAGCTCGGATGCGACGCGCAGCGCGGCGCGGGATGCGTCGGAGAAGTCGACCGGGCAGAGGATCTTCTTCCACTCGAGGGCCATCACTTGTCCTTCCATTGGCCGATGAGGAACTCCTCCTCGGCCGGGGAGAGGTCGAAGCGCATTCCCGCCTCGGAGATGAGCTTGGAGCGGGAGGCCTTCGGGTCTTCCATCCGCTGCTCCGCGAGCCACTTCAACGCCCGCCGCAACGCATCCCCCCTCGGGGGGACACCTTCGCCGTCGCCCATGTAGCACCTCCTCGGTCGTCCACGGTCCTACCTCTCGAACCTTACCCTCCACGTTACCCTTCCATTCCGGGAGGGCATAGAGCCCCTCTGGTCCGCGGGGGCACCCATGTGGCACCTGGAGCGGTCGATTACACTCTCCCGCCATGCGCCTTGCCACCCTCCGCGACGGGACCCGCGACGGTCGCCTCTGCATCGTGCGGGAGGACGGGACCCGGCTCGCGAACGCCGCCCACGTCGCCCCGACCCTCCAGGCCGCGCTCGACGACTGGGACGACGTGGAGCCCCGGCTCCGGGAGCTCGACGCGGAGCTCGCCGCCGGACGGATCGCCACCGACCCGATCGTGCTGCACCACCTGCAGGCCCCCCTCCCGCGCGCCTTCGAGTGGGTGGACGGGTCGGCCTACCTGAACCACGTGAAGCTGGTGCGAAAGGCGCGCGGGGCCGATCTGCCCCCGTCGCTCGAGACCGACCCGCTCGTCTACCAGGGGGGCAGCGGCGTGCTCCTCGGCCCGGCCGACGACATCCTCGTCCCCGACCCGCTCATGGGCGCCGACTTCGAGGGGGAGCTCGCGGTCATCCTGGGCGACGTGCCGATGGGCACCCGCACCGAGGACGCCGTCCAGCACGTGCGGCTCGTCGCGCTCGTGAACGACGTCACGCTCCGGAACCTCGTCGCCGCCGAGCTCGCGAAGGGGTTCGGGTTCTTCCAGTCGAAGCCAGCCACCGCCTTCGCGCCGTTCGTCGTCACCCCCGACGAGCTGGGCGGCGCGTGGCACGACGGCAAGGCCTGGCTCCAGTTCCGGGTCTGGCTGAACGGCCGACTGGTGGGCGACCTCGAGACCGGTCCGGAGATGCACTTCTCCTTCGCCCGGCTCGTGGAGCACGTGGCCCACACCCGCGCCTTCACGTCGGGCACCATCCTGGGCAGCGGGACTGTCTCAAACGCCGACCCGCGGCGTGGCATCTCCTGCCTCGCCGAGCGACGCATGCTCGAGATCCTGGCCTCGGCCGACCGCCAGCCGAAGACCCCGTTCCTGAAGATCGGCGACAGGGTGGCCATGGAGGCCTTCGACCCGTCGGGCCGGAGCGTCTTCGGGCGGCTGGAGCAGAAGGTGGTGGCGGGTTAGGAACCCGCCGGCCGCCTCTCCTCACCGATCTCCCACCGGAGGCCGTCGGGCGCCTGCCCGGAGACCCGGACGTATCCACGGTGAACGCCGTGGAGGTGGTGCCCCGCGCAGAGCGAGACCAGGTTCTCCTCCTCGTCGCCACCGCCGCGAGACCTCCAGGTGACGTGGTGGGCATGAACCGCCGCCCGGCTGCACCCCGGGACCTGGCACAGGCCCCCGTCGCGCTCGATGGCCCGCCGCTGCGGCGTGCGTCTCCGCTCCCGCAGACCCTCCCACGCGCGCAGGAAGTGGTCGCAGAGCCGGGACAGGCACTCCTCCGGTCTCAACCAGCGACCCTCGGTCCGTATCACTGCCGCACAGGCGTCATCGAAGAGCGCCGCCACCCTCCGCGGCGCCAGGATCGACACCCGCCCCCGCGCACACATCTGCGCCTTCTCCCCCGCCTCGACCATCCGGCGAAACTCGACGCACGTGACGCGCTCCGCCCGGGCGACCCAGGTCTCGACGTCGCGCGGCACAGCGACCCCCGCGACGAGCCGCGCCTTCTCGTAGCTCACCCTTCCCTGCCGCTTCGCCTCGCGCAGACCGGGGAGGTCGTGCATGCGCCTCTCCAGCCACACCCTCTGCGCGACAGTTCGCTCGGCCATCCCCAGCCGCTCCACGCAGTAGTGCTTGAACGAGGCGAATCCGAGGTGGCGCCACAACCGGAAGACCTGCACGAGCAAGCCGAGGTGTCCGACCAGGTCGTCCCACCCGTCGCGCATCCCGGCGAGCTCACGCGCACGGGCGTCGATGGCGTGCACGTCGCCTTCACCGGCCCCGCCCGGCGCGACCACCGGGCCTGGCGCGAGGAGCCTCTCCCACCGGCGCGTCTCGGCCTCGAGCGCCCTCTCCAGCCCGTCCTGCCGCCTTTCACTCTCGGTCCCGCACTCCCCGCGCGGCTCGACGGACGGAACGGGCATCCCCGCACCGACTTCACCCATCACCGGATGGGCGCCGAGGTACTCCTGGCAGATGGCCTCGAGCCTCTGCCAGGCCGGAGCCGTGGGACCGAGGACCTCGCCGGCGAGCGAAAGCGCCTCGTCCAGGCGCTCCCGGCAGGCCGCGTCCGCGGGAAACTCGACGCGCTCGAACCCGTCGTCCTCGAGCGGGTCGGGGACGCCTCGTCGCCTCGCCGCCTCCCGGGCCTCGCGGACCGTCATGGAGGACGCCCGGGCCACCCACTCGGCCTCGGCCGGTCCCCGCGCCAGCGGCAGGAGTTCCTGCGCGAGCCGCGGGGTCACGCGACCCGCCCGCACCGCCTCCCGGAGCAGCGGCCGGTCCTGGAGCTCCCTCGCCAGCCGCGCGAGCGCGAGCGCCGTGCGGGGCGCCATGCCGAGGACCTCGCGCGCGTAGTCGCCCAGCCCCGCGAACACGAGGCGCAGCGTGCGGTCGCCGTTTCCCAGCGCGGCGAGGCACTCCCCGAGCGCGACGTCGATTGCCCCGTGACCGCGCGCCACCCGCACGAGGAGCCTGTCCACCCGCACGGCCCCGCCGCCGCCGATCCCCGATTCGTCCCACGGGGCCTCGAGCTCCCATGCCCGCGAGGCCAGCTCCTCGAGCATCGCCTGCAGGGAAGCGTCGTCCGTCGGACGGCCCTCCCCGTCCACCTCCCCGGCTCGATCCCCCGCGGCGCTGCTCATACGTTCAGATGCTCGCACGCCCCCCTGACATTCCTCCGACCTTCTCCCGTGGAAACCCACCACGCCCCGGTTAGGTCCGGGGCGTGAAACTGACCCTCCATTCCTACTGGCGTTCTTCCTGTTCCTGGCGCGTCCGCATCGGCCTGCACTGGAAGGGGCTCCCCTACACCTACGTGGCGGTGAACCTGCTCGAGGGGGAGCAGTTCGGCGACGAGCACCGGCGCCGGAACCCCATGTCCACGGTGCCTCTCCTCGAGGTGCACGAGGAGGGGCGGACGCTGCGGCTCGCCCAGTCGATGGCGATCCTGGAGTGGCTCGAGGAGGTCCACCCGGGAAGGCCGCTGCTCCCCCGCGACCCCGCCGCCCGGGCCCGCGTCCGGGCCATCGCCGAGGACGTGAACTCGTCCATCCAGCCCTACCAGAACAGCTCCACCATGAAGTGGCTGCGGGAGCGCGTGGTCGGCCAGGACGTGGCCTTCACCCGCCAGTTCCTCACGGTGACGATGGCCCGGCTGGAGGAGGTCGTCGCGGAGGGCGCGGGGCGCTTCTGCCACGGCGACGAGGTCACGCTCGCCGACCTCTTCGTCGTCCCCCAGCTCTTCGGCGCGCGCCGCTTCGGCGTCGACGTCACCCGCTTCCCCACGCTGCTCCGGGTCGAGGCCGCCTGCGCCAGCCTGCCGGCCTTCGAGGCCGCGGAGCCCGACCGGCAGCCCGACGCACCCCCACCCCCGAGGTCCCCGTGAAGCTCGAGCCCATCGGCATCCGCCGCCTGGAAGCGCTGCACTACTACGTCCACGATCTCGCGCGGAGCCGCCGCTTCTACACGCGCATGATGGATTTCGCCGAGACGGCGGTGACCACGGCCGAGCACGACGCGATGCTTCACCAGCGGTCCGCCCTGTTCGAGGCGGGCCAGGTGCGGGTCATCGTGACCGAGCCCACCGGCACCGGGACGAGCGACGCCGGCCTGTTCCTCGCGAAGCACCCCGACGGCGTGGGGAGCCTCGTCTTCGAGGTGGCCGACATCGACCACGCCTTCCGGCTCCTCGAGGAGCGCGGCGGCACGCCCACCACCGACGTGGTGACGGTGAAGGAGGGGGAAGGCTCCTTCCACATGTTCTCCATCACCACCCCGTTCGGCGACACCACGTTCACCTTCGTCGAGCGCAGGAACGTCCACGCGCCCTACCCGCTGCTCGTCCCCCACGCGGCCCCGGCCAAGCCGTCGAACCGCTTCGGCTTCGGCCACATCGACCACGTCACGTCGAACTTCCTCACCATGAAGCCGGCGCTCCTGTGGATGGAGCACGTGCTCGGCTTCGAGGAGTACTGGGAGGTGCAGTTCCACACCGCCGACGTGGCGAGCCGCAACGAGGCGATGCGGAAGCAGGGCTCGGGGCTCCGGTCGGTGGTGATGCGCGACCCCCACTCCGGCGTGAAGTTCGCGAACAACGAGCCCTGGCGCCCCGACTTCCAGGCCTCCCAGATCCAGCTCTTCCACGAGGACCTGCGCGGCGACGGCGTGCAGCACGCCGCACTCACCGTGAAGGACATCCTGGGCGCGGTGAAGGGGCTCCGTGAGCGGGGCGTCGAGTTCATGCCCACGCCGGGCAGCTACTACGACATGCTGCCGGAGCGGCTCACCCGCATCGGGGTGGAGCGGATCGACGAGGCGGTCGACGTGCTCCGCGGGCTCGGCATCCTGGTCGACGGCGGCGCCCGCGGGGCGTACATGCTGCAGATCTTCCTCAAGGACTCGGCCGGGCTCTACAAGGAGCCGCAGGCGGGGCCGTTCTTCTACGAGATCATCCAGCGGAAGGGCGACGAGGGGTTCGGGGCGGGCAACTTCCGCGCGCTCTTCGAGAGCATCGAGCGGGAGCAGCAGAAGGAAGGGCGGGCGTGATCGACCGCATGCAGCAGGGCGACGTCCCCGCCAAGCACCACGTCGCCTCGCACGGGAAGGACGGCGGGCTCCTCTGGGAGGAGTGCCTCACCCGCCAGGGCTTCGACGGCCCGTACACCATCCTGTACCACCGCCACCGCCCCCACGAGCAGGTGGGCGCCGACGTGCACCACGGGTGGAAGGTGCCCGGCCCGGCCGCGCCGCCGCCGCTCCGGAAGCGCCACTTCCGCAGCCAGGAGCTCCCGGCGACCCCGCTCCCCCCCGTCGACGCCCGGATCCCGCTCCTCTGGAACGACGACGTGGTGGTGTCGCTCGTCACCCCCGGCGCGGAGGACCCGGTCTACTTCTCGAACGGCGACGGCGACGACCTCTACTTCGTGGCCGAGGGGGGAGGCCTCCTCCGTTCGGTCCTCGGCGACGTGCGCTTCGCGGCCGAGGACTACGTGTACGTCCCGAAGGGCGTCGTGCACCGCTTCGTCCTCGACCCGGGTCCGCAGCGCTGGCTCGGCATCGAGGCGCTCGGGGGTCTCGGTTTCCCGAAGCAGTTCCGGAACGACGTGGGGCAACTCCGCATGGACGCCCCGTACAACCACCGCGACTTCCGCCGCCCGGTCTTCCAGGGGCCGCTCGACGAGGGCATCCGGGAGACGGTGGTGAAGCGCGGGGGCGCCTTCCACGGCTTCCGGCAGCCGCAGAGCCCGCTCGACGTGACCGGCTGGGACGGGACGGTCTGGCCGTTCGCGGTGCCCATCCTGGCCTTCCAGCCGCGGGTCGGCCAGGTGCACCTGCCACCCACCGTGCACGGCAGCTTCGCCGCGCGCGGGGCGCTCGTCTGCAGCTTCGTGCCGCGGCCCCTCGACTTCGGGCCGGGGGCCATCCCCTGCCCCTACCCGCACAGCAGCGTCGACGTGGACGAGGTGATCTTCTACCAGCGGGGCGAGTTCACCTCGCGCCGCGGCGTGGGGCCGGGGAGCATCTCGTTCCACCCGGCCGGCGTGCCGCACGGGCCGCACCCGGGGGCGTACGAGAAGAGCATCGGGGCGAAGGAGACGAACGAGGTCGCGGTGATGCTCGACTGCTTCGGGGCGCTCCGGACGACGGACGCGGCGCGGGGCGTGGAGGACGCGGGGTACGAGGGGAGTTTCGTCGCTCCCGCCTAGCGACCGCCGGCGAGTTGCTGCACGCGCTGGTGGGAGATCCCGAGGACCTCCGCGGCGTCCCGGACGGAGAGCCCCGCGTTCCGGGTGAGGAGCTCCACCGCCGCCCGGGTCTCCTCCTGCACGCGTGCCCGCAGCGCCTCCGAGCGGCGCCGGACGGCGGCCACGCCACGGACCGTGCGTCGCGCTGCCGCAGGGAGCTCGACCTCGTCGACGAGCCGCGCGCGCCTCGCCTCGGCCTCGTCCAGGAAGAGCTCCAGCGCCTCGCGGATGCGCCTGCGCCCCTCGGCGATGCTGCGCCCCTGGGTCCGGCAGCCCCGGATCTCGGGGACGGTGACGATCCACCAGCCGGAGGCGTCGCGCTCGTATCTGATCTTCAGGGTGCGCATGGCGTGCGGTCCCAGCATCCTGAGGATGCGGATGAGTTCCCGAGCCCTCACGGACGATGGTACCGGGAATGGGCGTGTGTGTCTAGGCACCTAGACGGACTGGCGCGTCCGGCCCCCGGTCCGCGCGCCTGGTGTCCGCGGATCGGTCGGTTGTGATGCCATTTCGCCGTGCACTCCATCGTGGAAGCACGAAGGAGCAAGCATCAGGCCAACCGCTCGAGGCGTTCCCTACTGCCCCTTCGCCGCCCACTCGAGGATGGCCGCCCGGAGCGCCGCGTGGAGCGGCATCCCCTCGGCCCTTGCCCTGGCCTCGAGCAGCTTCCAGATATTCGAGGAGAACCTCACCGATCTCGGTTCCGTCGGGCCGGTCTCCGTGCCCTTGCTCGGCCGCCCCACCCGGAACTGCACGACATCCTGGGCCGCCAGGACGGCGGCGTAGGGGTTCGGCCTCGTCCTCGCAAAACGGAAGTCGATCTCGGGAATCTCGCGAAGAGAGGCCTTGGACGGTTCCCGCACGTCACGTTCCTTCCTCATGGCGCCTCCGTTCGTGCGCCGTTGGCGCGCGCGCACTGATGATCCGGATTTCCGTTTCATTCGTCTCCGCATGGACGATGACGAGAAGCCTGCCCCGTTCCGACGTCCCGATGAGGATCGTCCGGTCTGGAAATACTCCGTCCTCGACGAAGACCCCCAGCGGATCCCAGAAAGCGCTCGCCGCCTCCACGAACGAGACCCCGTGCTTGCGACGGTTCGCCCTCTCCTTGGTCGGGTCCCAGGTGAAAGCGTAATACACTATCGAGCGCCCGTCACGCATCGGCAAGCGCCCGCCTTCCGCCACTCCCCTTCCGGGATGGGTCCGCGGCGTTTCGCCTGGATGAAGCGCTCTCTTTTCCCGGCGTGGGGTCCGCGCCGCGGCCCGAATGACCGCCTCGCGCCCGGCTCCGCACCTGGGATCCTTGCGTTGCACACACGCGCGATCCTCATCGCAAGCGTGATGCCAGGTGCGTCGGGTGGCGGGCAGGGCCCCTCCCGAACGCGGCGGCGCTACCCCTGCTTTGGCTCGCGGCTCTTCCTGGCCTCTCGCTTGCGCCGGGCGTGCCAGAGATCGTGGTCGACCTGCAGCCCCATCCAGAACTCCGGGGTGGTGTCGAGCACCTCGGCCAGCAGGATGGCGGTCTCCGCCGTGATGCCGCGCTTGCCGTTCACGATGGTATTGACCCGCTGGATGGGCACCGCCATCCGGGACGCGAGCTCGACTTGCGTCATCCCGCGTGGGCGGAGGTACTCCTCGAGGAGCATCTCGCCCGGCGAGGTCGGGGGCCGGTTCCGGGGGAGCATGGTCATGGTCCTCAGTGGTAATCGACGATCCGTACGGAGGATGCGTTGCCCTGACCGAACCGGAAGGCGATCCGGTGCTGGTCATTGATCCGGACTCCCATGAAACAGGTCCTCGGTCGCCGCATCGGCGAAGTCGAGGATCACTTCCCCACCCTATACCGCCATACCGTCATCCGTGCAATTGTTCATCCCTGAGCTTGCGGAAACCTCCACTCCGACCCGGCACTGGGTCCGCTCCGCGGCCCTGTCGGCCGCCCCGGGACCGGTTACGCTCGGGGGATTGTCGTTTCGAACGCACCCACGATCCACATCGCAAGCGCGATGCCAGGTGCGTCGGTCGCGTGGGGCCTCGCGCCCGAAGGCGGCGCGGGGAACTACCTCCGGATCCGCAGCAGCTTCCTGCTCCCCGTCTCCTCGGCCTCGTGCTGCGCCGCGATGCGCTCGATGGCCGCGTGGACGTGCTCGCAGAGCAGCTCGACCGCGATCTCCGTGTCCCGGTCGACCGTGCGCCGCCCGTCCGTGTACCCGAGCTCGATCCGCCCGTCGTCCGGGCGCTCCCCGAGGAGGCTGAACCGGGCCCGGAGGATGTCGGGCGGCGCCTCGTCGAACCCGACGGAGTACTCGAGCCTCTTGATGGTCCCGTTCCGGGCCACGAGCGTGAGGGAAGCACAGCTCGCCTGGAGCGCCGGCAGGGTCTCCTGGACCACGGCCCAGATGGCGTCCGGCTCGACGGCGCGCCGCAAGTCCTCCCCCGCCAGCCGGACGGCGGCCCGCATGGCGAGGTTGTTCCTCCGGTCGGAGAGGAGCTTGCGGGTCTGGTCGAAGCGGACGTAGCCCGCCGAGAAGAGGAGCATCGCGGCGATGGCGACGAGCGCGCCGCCGTAGGCGAGGGTCTGCTCGGCGTCGGAGTGGAAGAGGGCGACCGCCACGCCGGCCAGCACGATGGCGATGCCGTAGAGGGCGAGCACGGTGGCGCGGTGCGAGAGCCCGCGCGCCATGAGCCGGTGGTGGATGTGGCCGCGGTCGGAGGCGAAGACGGGCTGGCCGCGCACCACACGGCGAGTCATGGAGAGGAGCGTGTCGCCGATGGGGAGCCCCAGCGCCACGATGGGCACGAGGAGGGCCACGGCCGTGGTGGACTTCTGGTGGGTCTCGAGCGCGGTGGTGGCGAGGATGAACCCCACGAAGAGGCTCCCGCTGTCCCCCATGAAGATCGACGCCGGGTGGAAGTTGTAGCGGAGGAACCCGAGCAGCGCGCCGGCCAGGCTGACCATGAGGAGCGCCATGAGCTGGCGCCCGTTGCTGAGGGAGAGCCAGAAGATGGTGCCCGTCGCGGCGAGGGCGATGCCCGCCGCGAGCCCGTCGAGCCCGTCGATGAGGTTGAGCGCGTTCGTGATGCCCACGATCCAGAGCACCGTGACCGGGAAGCCCAGGATGCCGAGGTCGAAGGTGCCGAACGGTGTGGCGATGGTGTCGGCGCGGAAGTCGGCCCACCACATGAGCGCGGCGATGAGCACCTGGACGGCGAACTTGGTCCGGGCGCCCGAGCCCCGGAGGTCGTCGAAGGTGCCGAGCGCCGCCATGGCGAGGCCGCCCAGGATGAGCGACAGGGCGCGCTGCGGCTGGCTCCAGAGGAGCCGCCCCACGCCGGTGTCGAAGAAGAAGAGCCCGACGACGGGGGCGTAGAAGGCGGCCACGATGGCCACGCCGCCGAGGCGGGGAATGGGCTTCCCGTGGATCTTGCGGGAGGTCAGCGCGTGGTCGAGCGCGCCGAAGCGGACGGCGGCCGCCCGGACGAGCGGGGTCGTGACCAGCGAGACGGCGAAGGCGATGAAGAAGGCGACGACGACCGTCTGCAAACTGCGGCGACCTCCCCCCCCGGGGTGGAGGGACAGTATGCCACAGGCGGGGCCGTTACCCAGTTACCGGGAGTCGATGGCCTCGACCGGGGCCGCCCGGATGGGGCATCGATGGCGGGCCGTCATGGCAGCGACTCGAGCAGGCGCGCGAACCGGGTGGTGCGATGTGGCCGTGCGTACTCCCTGTCGAAGGCGGCACGGGCCCGGATGCCCTCCTCCCGCACGAGCTCGTCGCTCGCGGCCCGGTCGACGATGGCCTTCACGAGGCCCGCGACGTCTCCGTTGCCGACGCACGATCCCATCCGCTCCGCGGCGATGGTCCTCGCCACCTCGGCCCGGTCGGGGCCCACGTAGAGCGCGGGGCGTCCGGCAGCCATGATCCCGTACAGCTTGGAGGGCTCGAGGAGCCCGAGCACGTTGGGCGAGAGGGTGATGAGGTGCACGTCGGCGGCGGAGAGCGACTCGGCGAGCCGCTCCCGCGGCTGGTAGGGAACGAACCGCACGTTGGGAAGGCCGCGGGTACCCAGCTCGAGTTCGGCCCGCTTGTTCCCATCTCCCTGGAAGACGAAGGAGACGTCCTCGCGGCCAGCGAGCGCCCGCGCGGCGCCGACGAGCGTGCTCACGTCGTGGGCCCTGCCGATGTTTCCCGAGTAGACGACGACGAAGCGCGCTCCCTGGCGAAGCTCTTCGCGAATCGGGTTCCCGTCGTGCGCCACGGGGCGGATGACCTCGCCGTCCGCCCAGTTGGGGATGACGGTCACCTTGTCCCGCCTGGCGCCCGCGGCCACGACCTTCTCGGCCATGGCCTCGCCCAGAGCAACGACACCCGCCGCCGCGGCCATCACCCGGCGAGACACGGCCGCCATGGTCCGGGTGTGGAGCGCGTTCTCCCCGATGGCGCCGAAGGCGACGGCGATCTCCGGGTAGAGGTCCTGGACCCAGTAGACGAGCCGGGTCCCCTTCTGCCTCGCCCCGAGCCCCGTCGCTGCGATGAGGGGCGGCGTGGTCATCGCCACGATGACGTCGGGCGGCGGCATCCTCCGGAGCGCCCAGCCGGCGGCAGCGTAGAAGCTCCCGTAGTCGAGGGCGCGGTGAGCCAGGGTGCGCTTCCCGAGCGAGGTGGCGGAGACCCGGTGGACGTCGATGCCGCGCCACGTCGAGCGGGATTCCCGCTTCTTCCCTCCCAGGTAGCTTCCGCGGCTCGCGAGGACGGAGACCTCGTGACCCATCCCGATCAGGTCTTCGGCGAGGTCGGCCGCCATCTGCCCGGTGGGGGCGAGGTCGGGGGGGAAGAACTGGTTGAGTATGAGGACTCTCGGCACCTGTCACTTGGCGGGATGCGTGATGACCGGAGAAGTTCCCCAGCGATGGAACCGCCTGCCATCCATTAGACGTGTAGATGTACGCGCTCTTGCCAGCCCAGGGAAAGCGGTGTCGCGGTAGAGGTGGGGCAAGGCGCTCTAGCTTCACCCGTTTGGTGCTCAGGCGTTCCGGAACCATTTGGGTTCTCCGGTGCGCTTCTTGGCTTATCGACTATCAGCCGTTTCCGATACCGACGCGTGCGCATCGCGTTTCCTGGGACAATGCAATCGCCCGGAGTCTTTGCAGGGACGCCCGGCCGTCTGCGCCCCAATGAGGACTCGCGAGCGCTTTGACTCCCTCCTCCCCCTGCGGGCTGATCTTCTTCAGGAACTGGGCGGCTCCCGACACACAAGCGCAAGAGTGTTATCGTCTTGGGTTCTAGGTAACATCACAGAGGGAGTGTTTGCCGGTTTCCTTCTTGCTCCAAGATCTGCCAACCATTTTTATTGCCCGCTTCCCCGGCTGCAAGGTGGATACCCCCATCCAACGTTCATGCCGCATTGGGCCGCCGGTCTTCGCGCAGGATTCCGTTTTCGATCCTGAGGATTTGCAACTTGAGGTTGGGCTCGTCCATCGCGGGTGCATTTCGGGGCGCAGTGGCATGCCTTCCCATCTAGCTGGTCTCGACCATTCGCCCCCAGCCACCCTGCGCCACCCTTCAGCGTACTCAGGAGCGCCACGGTTCCGTCAGTGACACGCGACATCGCACGCACGCCATCACGCAGTCGCTTCCGAGCTCTCCTCGGTGGCGTTTCCTCCTCTTATGCATCGACCATTGTAAACCTCGCCATCGCATTCGCAACTACGCCATTCCTGCTTACAAGACTTGGGGCTACCCAATACGGTGTCTGGGCGGTGTTGCTCCAGATTCAAGGATATCTCGGCCTGCTCGACTTCGGTTTCTCGACAGGATCCGTTCGCTCCTTGGTCATCGCCCAGGAAGGCGACGCCCGACTGCACGATTTGACACGGACGACAATTTCCTGGGTTTACCGGCGAATCAGCTGGGCGATTTGGTTGGTAGGAGCGGTGGTCGCGCTGGTTTTACTCTACGCCCCACTTGCCTGGGATGGGGTTTCTCAGGTGGAGATAGCTGGTGCTTTCGCCATCATGGCTGGTGGCTCCGCAATGCTCATGCCCATGAGCCTCGCCCCCGATGTCCTGCAAGCCCAGCAACGCCTTGGAACGTTCAATAGATTACTGTTGGTGCGTGCGATCGCGGACGGCGTGGTCTCTGTTGCACTCGTAGCGGCGGGGTTTGGCCTCGTCGGACTGGCGTGTTCTCAAGTCGCCTCCGCAAGCGTCTTCTACTTCGGTTCGGAGCTGGCAACCAGGAGCATCACCGACAGGAACCGCCGCACCGCGCCTTCAGCGGACAACGCGGTCCTCTCGGAACTCTGGCGCGTGACTCGCCTCACGTTCATGCAGAAGCTCGCGAACGCTGCCACGCGCGGCTCGGATGGGATCCTCATTGGAATGACTCTTGGCCCGGCCGCCGTTACCGTGTACGTCATAACTCTACGCGCCATACAATCCGCGATTACGCTCGCGACCCGAGTCATTCCGATGACCCTGCCAGGGCTCACTCAACTCTGGACCCAGGGCCTATCCGTTCAACTCATGGCGACGTACGAAAGGGCGAGCAGATTGGTTGTCCTCGGCATCGTGTGCGCCGGCCTGGTCGCGGGCACCGTCAATGCTGAGTTCGTCGTGGTCTGGGTCGGAGCCGACCGCTTGGGATCCAGCGCATTGAATTGGTGGAGCGTGTGCGCAACTGCCCTGGTCGGCTACGGGGCCTTTCCGACGACGCTGTTGACGGCCACCGGGCATCTCCGGCGCATTTCACTTGTCAGTCTGCTGGAGGCCTCCCTGAAGATCGCGCTGGGTCTCGGCATGCTCTACTGGCTAGGCCTCCCCGGCATCGCGGTCGCGTCGGCCCTGGCATGGCTCGCGACCTCGGGACCGGTAATGTTCGCGGACATCGCTGGTGTCTTTTCCACGCCCAGGCTGCGCCTTGCCTGGGATTCGGTCTGCGCGCCTCTGTTTCGCATGGCCTTGCCCGCCTGGATCTCCCTCTTTGCTGCTTCCCATTTCCATGCGACAAGGTGGTGGGAGGTCGCCGCCAAGGCCGCCCTCGTCGCGATTTTCCTGGCCTGCTCCTCCGCAATGTTCGGACTTACGCGCGAGGATCGTAGTTACTTGAAGGGCGCTTTGCAGCGTGCGTGAAGATATGGACCTTGGTATCCACCGATGATTGCAAGTTGCCCCGTTTGCACATCCGGCAGCGTGGAACGACTTCGGGACTACAGCGCCGGGGAGGGTGAGTCGCCGTTTCGGGGCCTTGCTATCTGTCATTGCACTTCATGCACTCATTCATTTGCCGCCCCTTCGCCAGCCTCTTCTGCCCTTGAAGCCTACTATGGCAGTTGCTACTGGACCGGGAATGGCCCGCAGGATCCGATGGGTTATTTTGCCTACGATCAGCGGCAAATGGATCACGCCCGCGCTCAAGTGAGTTTGGTACTCAGCACTGTCCCGATCTCTAGAGATGTTCGAGTCTTAGATGTTGGCGCAGGTTATGGGCACTTTCTTCGAGCGGTGGAAGAACGAGGCTTTCACCACCTCAGCGCAATTGAACTCGATGAGTCACTCGGCTCTCGTCTACGGCGGCACGGTGCTCGGGTTATCCGCGTCAACTGGGGGCACAGTGGTTCAGTCCACACGGTCCAGGCCGCATTGGGACGCGTGGAATGGGTTCACGCCTCACATGTCCTGGAGCACAGCAGTTGCCCGACCGCGTTCGTCGAGGATGCGATGAAGTTGCTGGTCCCCGGCGGACTTCTGTCCTTGGAGGTCCCCCACGATCCTGCTTCGCGAATGGTGCTTCCGCGGGACCAAGGCGGTTCGGATGTCCCCCATTTGCAGTTCTTCTCCGGCGCCAGCCTCAGCACGCTATTGGGCCGGGCTGGCCTCGAAGTTCTCCGCCTGGGCTCATTCGGCCGCGCTCTCCCTACTCAGCCACAAGCCGTTGCTGAAGCAACCGCCACGGTCCGGCGCCTCCTGCCGCAAGCGATATTCAAGGTCGTCCGCTCGGCTCGCATCGGCTTCCACTCGATGCGTTATCGGCTCACCCCAAGACACGTTCGAGCTCCCTGGGTTGAAGCGTCCGATGGCACGTGGCTGCGCGCGATTGCTCGTGCTCGTTAGTTTTCGGGCGTTTCTCCGCCCCAGATGCGCTCGGGCGCCCAACCATCGATTGCGATGGCATGCGGGCCGCAGTCTCTTCCTCGATGCGGCGCAGGGGCCACCCCGGCTTCCCCAGCGTCACCACCTGCTGCGTCTTCTCCTCGCTCAAGAGGCTGGTCATCCCGGCCTAGCCCAGCACGAGGGCGCGAATGGTCCGCTCAAAATGATCGGGGGCAAGGTTCGTGCTCACGTAAATCGACGCCTTGCGTCCCATTGACCTCACTGCCCCCAGATTGGACGCGCACCATTTCATCCGCGCCATCCACTCGCTCTCGTGCTCGAGTGGTATTACGAAGCCCGTCGCGCCTTCGACAATGTGTTCCGGCCCGGCGCAGTACTGCGAAGTGATCGGGCACGCCGCAACCCCCATCGCCTCGAAGAGGCTTCGCGGGCCGCCATCCTCAAAGGTTGGAAATAGTACGACGTCCAGGCGCCTCAGAAGTTCCCGATAGGCTCGGGAGGGCAACGTGCTCCACCTCCGGACACCTGGGGCATCCTCCCCCTCCCGTTGTTCGCATCCCCCCCCAATGAGCCACAGTTCGGCCCCTGGCAATGCCAGGGTGCCCCACCACTTCAACAGAAGCTCGGTTCCCTTGCGAGGTCCACACATAACGGTTCCGAAGATCGCCCGGTCGTCCTTCTCCACGCTCACTCCGAGTTCCAGGTTTCGCTCTGGCCCAGGGAGAGAACAGACGATCTTCGATTCGGGCACCCCCATCACCACGAGCCCATTTCGCACGTATTCCGACTCGACCAGAATGCGGTCCGCCAACTCGTACTCCTCCAATTGCGCGTCCACGAAGTTCTGGCTAATCGTCATTCTTCCCGCCGAGGATGCTTCGTACGCCCTCTTATGGATGAGGACATGCGAATTGCACAACACGAGAGCGCTGGACACCCCCAACCTTTTTGCCCTCGCCAAGGTGCGTCGGCACATCGAGGCATACGCAAAGACGTGCGTTGTATCGGCGTTCAGCATCCTCGCGAAAGAACGGTCAAATCGCTGATACTCTCGAAACAGGTACTTGCTCTCGAATGCGTTGAATCGACGAGCCCAACGTAGTGGCAATAATCCCACCCTGAACGAGGGGAAATACCGGATATGACCCCCAAGCGCTCCTGCACACTCCCCGGGAGGGTGCACGGTTGCGAAGAACTGGAGCATTCCTTCGCCTTGCAAGATCGCAGCTATGCGTCTTGCATACCAATCTCCGTGGCATCCAATGGCTACGCGAGGCCTGGGATCGACACTCATCAACGCTCCCTCCAGGTCCCCTCGCGTACGGTCAGCAGGTTGACCTTAGATGCGGCATTACTTCGCCGCGACCGGCGCCCGCCCATACCTGCCTTCGTTCCGTGGAGAAGGACTTTGGAGGCACATTCGTCCGAGAGGACCACCATCCGCGTCCACGGCCATTCCCTCCGAACTCCGCTCGCTGTCTGGGGCCCGCCCCAAGCGGCACTCCTTCCTGCCTCATAGACTTTTTAGGCGACCTTCTTGGCGACGCAAATCAACGAACTGCTCTCAAAGGCGTAGCTGTCCCATTCCTGAAGGCGCCGGATCCACTCGACCCGTCCCCCCAACACGTACCCGATGATTCCTAGCGGCTGCGCGAACAGGCCGACCCCATCCACCTCTGCAAGGCGAAATCCGGCTCCAGCCAGCAACTCATCCATTTCACGTTTGGAGAAGTGCTGATGCCATCTCTTCTCGACCTCGACATCGCCGACCAGCCCGTCGGGGCTTCGCTCGTACCTGACGGAGTACGCTTGCGGCGACCGGGTCCGCGAGTAGTACCATTTGTGAACGCGGGGCAATCGAAACTTCAGATTCCCAAGATCCATGAAGGAGAACACGTGCTGCCGCGGCACGGACACCACCAGGCTTCCCCCTGGCCGCAGCACGCGATGCACCTCTCGGAGCACTCGATGCTGATCCTTGATGTGCTCGAGCACTTCAAACATCGTCACGACATCGAATTCCTCATCAGCAAAAGGCAAGGGGAACGAGTAGTTTCGGACGTCGAGGCCCGCTTCGGCGCCTCTCACGGCGTCCTGGCTCTTATCGATTCCCACGTATCGAACCGTTCGGCGCGGCGCCAGCACCTTTCCGAACGCCCCCTTGTGGCATCCAAAATCCAAGACGGACGCTCCATCGGGAATCACGGAGCTTCCGAAGGCAAAGCGCGGAACGCCCCTCGTTGAATCGTCTCGCTTCACCGGCCTTCGCATTGCCACCTTTTCTGCGCACCGATCCCTTGAATCGTGGCGGACCGTCTCGCTCTTGGGACGACGGATCTAACGGCACCCCCCCGTCTGATACTTCGACTCCATTCTGACAACTTCACGAGAGGCCACCCGTCGACATCACGGACTCCAGCATTTCAGCAATGCGCGGCTTCACGGCAGCGATGTCGTACGTCGAGGTGGCGAATGCATGTCCCGCAATGCCTAAGCGTCGCCGTTCTGCTGGATCCCGTAGCAGCGTGGACAGGACTCTTGGCAGATCCTGCTCCATCCTGGCCAGCCGCACGACGACCCCCGCGCCAGCGCCGGCCACTTCCGTGGCGATCCCAACGTGGTCGGAAATAACAACCGGCAAATGACACAGCATCGCTTCAACCACGGCCATCCCGAAGTTCTCGGACAAACTCGGCAATACAAATATGTCGGAGTCCGCCATCGCCTGGAGCCCGGCGGCCCTATCGACTAGTCCGCTGAAAACAACACGATTGGACATCCCCGCCGATTCAACGAACCTCTCTAGGCCTGCCCTGTAACCAAACTCGTCACCGCCTACGACGGCCAATACAGCATCCGGTATTTCCCGGCCGAGGGACGCTAGGGCTTCGACCACGAACTCGATGCCCTTCTTTTTCGCCACTCGTCCGTAGTGGAGAATTAGGGCGACATCATCAGGTATTCCGTGAAGGCGCCGGAAGGCGCCGCGGGGCGGCAATTCCGCAAAGTCGGTCGACGGAATGATGTTCGGCACGATCCATTGCTTGAAGGACACATTGAGATATTCGGAAACCTTGTCGGCCTCGTCGTTCGAGGTGAAGATGACCCCAGATGCGCGGCGAAGGGCGTCCAGGACCCATGTCGTGAGCGCCACCTTCTTGAGCGCCTTGGATTTGAGCTCGATGGTCTCTCTGTAGAGCGTGCCGTGCGGAAAGATGAGGTAGGGAACGCCCGCCCAGCGTGCCGCGAGTGCCCCGGCCATGATCGGGAACCCCCAGATCCCGTGCATGACGACTAGATCGTAGCCGCCTACGTGGCTCATCAGCCACGGCACGATTGATGGAGCGAAGGTGTAGTGCGTGTGCCCAAAGAATCGCTTGTAGACAATGCGAACGTGATGGGGCCCGTCCTCTAAGTGCGCATAGTTTATTGTTTCCTTCTGCTTGGGCGTCAAGCCGAGGGGCGTGGCCACGACGTCGACCTGATGGCCGCACTCGATCGCTGCGCCCGCGAACGCCATGGCAGAAAAGACCGGGCCTCCGATCGCGATCGCCGGGTAGTAGGCTGGGCAGACTTGCAGGATTTTCATTCCGGCTCCCGCGGCGCCGCTGGACGCCCACGCGGCGAATCCATGATCGCAATGCGGTTGGGTCCGACTTGACTTCCGCGTTCCCGTCGCCGGCAGGGCATCGGATCGTTGCTCACGGCTTGCGTAGTACGCCGAGGATATTGGCTCGGAGGAAGCCAAGCCTGTCGCTGGAGTTGACCACCCGTTCGTAAGCCATGAAGGTTAGGAATAGGATCCTCGACTGCATGGCATAGGAAGGCTCCTTCTCGATCATGCGGATCTGCTCGGGGACCAGCCCATGCTCCGACGCCAGAGCCCTCGCGTGCGTCGCGGAATTCATTCTGTAGAATGTGGGATAGGGCTCGTGCTCGCCTCCCGTGAGTCCCCGGGCCCGGTGGGACACGAGGCGATGGAACCAGAAGGGGGTCATCGACCCGATCACTGAAACATAATGCCAACGATTCGGGGTCCGGAACACATAGGTCCCGCCCGGTCTTAGGACTCTGTTGATTTCTCGGAGGTGGCGGTCGGGATGCTCAACGTGCTCCAGCACGAAGTCGGAAACGCATGCATCGTACTCCTCGTCATTGGCCGGAAACGGATCCGTCGAACCAATCACATGCGCTGCAGTTAGGGCACTATTCTCCCTGACATCGGGATCCAGATCTATCCCATGAAGTTCGCCGATCGCCGCTAGCGTCTGAGACGTGGCGTTGGACGGCCCTGACCCGATCTCGAGGATCTTGCTCCCAGGGGAGATCACTTTACGGCAAAGGTTCCAGAATTCCGTCGTGCCATCCACGAACCCGGATCCTGGGTCGTAAAACCGCCTCATGTAGGCTTCTTGCCACTTCATCGAAAACCCATGCCGGGCGCGTTCGTTCGGAGTGACGAGTTCAAGCACGCAACAGGAATCACCCACGGTCCTTTCCCATTTCCAAGAATCATCTCACCATTGCCTCCGTGCTTGCTGTTGCGCGATCGACGGCCCCTCGGCCGTATTCTCGGTACAGGAACTCCATCACCCCGATCACTAGCGCTATCTGTAGCCAGAGCGTGAGGTTATTTAGACTGTCAATTTGGATCAAAAGGGGAAAGGCCAGCACGGCACCAGTCTTCAATGAAGGCATAATCCTGGAGCCCACCCAGAATGCAGTGAAAACACTGCCGTACAAGGTCATCAGATCAGCGATAGCCAGGTAGAGGTCCTTCCAGTACGAGAAGGCTCGAATTTCGGGGCTGATGGCAAGCCCCCCCTGCCCCCCGGTCGCCTTGCGGAACAACTCGACTTCGTTAACGGAGCCCGTCAACTGCCGGATGAACGGGAGTGACCCAATTGCATCGAGCGTTACTGGCTTGCCCGTGTTGAAAGCAAGCGCCGTGTCGTAGATCTTGTAGAGGAAGTACTGATTGTAGAAGCTGATGCGGGCGATCACGTTTCCCAAGACAGCGACGTCGTCGGTCTCGAATTTCAGGAACGACAGTTGTAGGACCGCAGCTACTCCAATCGACACGGCGACGGCCTTGCCCCAGAGAGGAAAGGCCCGGATGCGGATGGCCAGGGGGAACATGAGAAGCAGCAACTGGCCCCGGTGCAGACCGATCAGGAACAGGAACCCGAACCAGGCACATGACTCTACCAGCCATCTGCGGATGCCCACGGGCCGCCGGGCGATGTGGTACGACATGAGAAGAAGTACGGAAAGGCTAAGGTACTCCACGTTGAATGCGAGTCCCAGGACCACGACCGGCAGCCAAAAAAGTCCGGACTGGCCCGTTGCTCCGAAACGCCCGGAGGCGAGAAAATGGGCCAGTCCCAGCAGCATGGCTAACCGGGGTAGCAGCAATATGGCAATCGCCCACGCATCCTCGGTCGTAACGAAATCGGCGGCCGATTCTCCGCCGAGTTCGAATCCCAACCAGTCCCTTAACTCCGGACCAAGATCGAAATGGAGTGGCAAGAGCGGGACCAGTGCGCTCGCGACATACCATCCGATGAGGATGACGTAGACGATAGGGAGAAGGGCCTTGGCGTCGTTGGCCGATCTATCGACCGCGATGACGGAGTCCACCCCTGGATGCTTGCCTCCCATTTTCTCAGCGCCCCTACCCGCCCCCGATACTGCGATCGGCCACGGAGCGCTCGTTCTGACACCGCGCCAGGGCTCGAATGGAAACGGGATTGAGCGTGGCGAGGTCCGAGGTGATCGCCCGTGCCCACTCTACCGGTGTGGCATCCACGGGGAAGGAGCGGCCGTTGAACCCGTCGACGACCAATTCGGCGACGCCGAAGGCCGACCTGCAGAAGACCGGGCAGCCCGCGAGGAGTGCCTCCTGGAACACGACGGGCAGGCCGTCTGCGTCGTCGACCGTGGACTCGGCACATGGGAGCAGGAACGCCGCGGACACTTCGCAGAGTTCCCGCACTTCGTCGTTTGGAACGGCACCGAGGAAGTCCACGCGGTCCTCCACCCCGAGGTCCCGCGCGATCGCCTCCAGTTGCGCGCGCTCCGGCCCTTCGCCCGCGATCCGGTAGCACCAGTCCTGTCCCAGGCCATGAACCAGTTCGGCGAAGACACGAATGGCAAACGGGAGGTCCTTCTGGGTCGCTAGGCGCGCCACGGTCAACAACTGCCTCCGCCCCACCGAGGATGATTCAAGTCGTCTGGCGTCGCTCGCGTGGCCGGGCACGACCCGATTTCGCTGCATAGTCACTTTCCCGATGGCAGCGTCTCCGAGCCTCCCGAAAACGAATCCCTTAGCAAACCAGGTGACAGTCTCGATCGCCGTCGCCTCTGTTAGGACGAAGTGCATGCTGCGTGGCAGGCCATACAGGTCGGACGCGTGGACCACGAGTCGAAGGTACGATCTCCCGGGCCGCGCCAGCAGGGTGCCCACCAGGGCGGCCTTTGCCGCAAAGTGGACCGTGAACGAGCAGCGCTCGCGCTTAGCCCATTCGCGCCTCAGCGCTCCGTAGACCAGCAGGGCCTTGGCGTTTGAACGAGCCCTGCCCCCAACGAGGCAGCGCATCAGGGTAACCGGACTTGTCACGACGAGTTCCAACACGCCGAGCACAGCATCGGCCAGGCTTCGATCTCCTCCCAGGAGCGCCGCGTAGACCTCACTGATGTCGATGACGGTGACCGGGCCGCTCGCCTCGGCGTGGCGGATGTCCGCCCGGATGAAGGTATGCGAGATCGTCTTCGCATTCTCGACGATGAAGACGTGGTCCGTCATAGGATCCTGAGCAACTGCATTCTCGGCTGGAGCGTGCGGGCGTCCTGGTCGGGCCACTCATCGACGACCGCGCGCACGCGGTCGAGCAACCGCGCCAGGTCGGTGGCGCCTCCGAAGTACAGCGTTAGCTCTGGATCATAGGCGTACTCGGAACGAAACCCGTTCCAGACGAAGCAGAGCTTTCCCGCGGCGGCAGCCTCGAGGATCTTGTTCTTCACCCCGGAACCGTACATCGCCGGGGAGACCACGGCGTCGACCTCCTTTATCACCTCCTGGACGTCGGCAAATGGCCCGGATCCTCGCTGATCGACGAGTTCTGCGGCTTCTGCCGGCAGGGAAGCGAGGAACTCCGTCGCGCCATGACCAAGAAGGCGGCATTTCAGGCCGTTTCGCCTCATGCAATCGCCGAGGACCCTGCTGGCGAGGAGGGCCCGGGTTCCGTCGGCGTTGGGCGAGTAGGCGAAGTTGGCGATCACTCCCAGCGTCCGCATGCAGTGCACGGGACTCGCTTCGGCGGGCGGCGCGTCGACGATCATCGCGGGGATCGCGACCACGGGCAGACCCGGGGGCCAGAGGAATCCGGCGTCTTCCTCGGAGATGTAGCCGACCTCGCGAAACAGCAGTCGACACAGGTACTCCCGCGAGGCTCCCCTCGCCAGCGACAGGGACGCCTTCAGGGCCCGGATGAAGTCCCGGCGACCGAAGTGGAAGCGCAACTCCGTCCAGAAGAATCGAGCCTGTGAATCTTGCACGAACACCGCCGGACGCCTGCTCCGGAAGTTCCGCCACGCCCGGACGATTTCCGGCGCCTTGGCGCCCGTCAGATCGACGCAGAACCGGGCGTCCCCCCCGGGCCATCCCCCGGGCGGCGGCGCATCCGACGGAACCACCTGCAAACCGGGCAGCAGGGTTCGCCAGGCGTCGAGGCGCTTTCTCGCGCCGTTGGCCGGGTCCCGGCAATGCGCCAGCCGGGAAACCACGAACATCTCGGGCCTCGACCCGGCGCTGGGCTTCATCTCCGGCCGTCCCATTAGCGTCCACGCCCGCCTGCCGATACCAGGGCTCCTGCGCCGCGTCGCGCGTCAGGCTTCCCGAACATCGCGCTCCCTCGCCTTCCTGGCCGGCACGCCGACGTAGACGGCGTAAGGATCCGTGCCTCCCGCGAGCACGCTTCCGGCGCCGAGGACCGCATGGCTGGCGAGCTTGCTGCCTGGCAACAGAAGGGAGCCAACGGCCGCCCACGCCCCCTCCTCAACCGACACGTCCTTCAGGACGAGGTCAAAGGTCGCCTTCGACCAGTCGTGGTTGCCCGTCTCCACCATGACTCCCTGGGAGAGGCACGCATTCCGCCCGATGGTGACCCTGGACAGGGAATCGATCCAGACACCTTCACCAATCCATGCGTGGTCACCCAGCTCGAGGTTCCACGGGTACTTGATGTTGACCTTGGGCTTCAGGACGACCCCCCGTCCCACCCTGGCGCCAAATAGCCTGAGCAATCCCCTCTTTAGGGCCGACGGCCATGGAACCCAGGACGAAAGGATGACGGCGTTCGCGACCAGCCAGGCCACGCGGACCGGGAGCGATCGTCCCGGGTAGTACCAGGAGTTGTCGAACGACGCGAGATCGATCTTGGCTCGCTGCATGGCGCAATCTCGAGTGTCTCTCATCCTTCGCCGGAGCCGCTTCCCTGCTGGTTCCGCCGAGCCTCCAGCAACTTGGCATCCACGAGGAAGCGGTACCAGAACCCCTGGAGGAAATGGAAGACGAAGCCGGGACGACCGTCGAGGAATCCTAGCAGCACAATGTACCGCAGGAACCAGTACGCCACGGCGCGAAGCAAGAGGGGCGAACGGGCATAGAGGTTTTGCTTCACCCAGCGCCGGCGACCCGCCTGACCTTCGAGTTGCGCGGCCGGCGCCTCCGCGCTCGCCATCGCCAGGAGATCCCGCACTTCCCGGTCGGCATATCGATTGTGCTTGTCGGTCCAGAACGTCAGGCCCTTGTGATTCTCGTCGATGATGTCGCCCTGCAAGGCCGCCACGCCGCCGCCATGCACGACCATGTGCTCGTCCATCCAGCGTGATTCGATGGAAGCGTGCCCGGCACGCCAGACACGGGTGAGCCACGTCGGGTAGTATCCGCCGTGTCGGATCCACTTGCCCCAGAAGTAGACCCGTCGCCGCATCCGAAATCCGTCCGTCCCCTCCCCGGCGGCCGCGATCGCCTCGGGCAGCTCCCGGGCGAGTTCCGCGGTCAGGCGCTCGTCCGCATCCATTCGCATGAACCAGTCCGCGCTGAATGGACAGTGCTCCATCGCCCACTTGAACTGGTCGGCGTAGTTCGTCCAAGGGCGCGCCGCGCATTCGCATCCCCATTCCCTGGCGAGCTCCACGGTGCGATCGGAACTCCCGGAATCGACGATAAAGACCATTGGCCGCAGCGGCCGAAGGCTCTCGAGCGCGATTGGAAGGTTTTCCTCCTCTTCCCGGGTGAGAATGATGACGCCGAGCGAGGGACGGCTGTGTTGGGAAGCTGTCATGGTTCCTGTTCTCGAGCCCCCGTGAGGCATCAGCGTCCGGAGGGGCTCGCCCCGGTCCTCATGGTCGAGATCAGCTCCTCCGCCAGGCACAGGGCGGGAAAGGTCGGATTCGCGGTCCCTGCCGATGGGAAGGCCGCGGTCCCCACCACGTAGAGGTTGGTGAGGCCCCGGACGTGGAGGTCAAGACCGAGAACGGCCCCCGGATCCTCTCCCATCCTGCAGACCCCAACGGGGTGATAGACGTCGTAGAGTCGTTCGCGGATGTGCCCTCTATCGATGGAGGTCGCGGGCGGCAGGACGTCCCGGAGCTCACCCCACTTGCCCAACACACTTCGCTGGATCTCGGCCGCGGCGGTCTCGTCCGAGGGAGTGACGCGCCACTCGACGTCCAGGCCCCACCTCCCGGTGGAATCCCGCTCGTCTCGCAGGCGGATCCGGTTCGCAGGGTCGGGGCTCTGCTCGAAGTCCAGGCGAAGCCCTGCCGGCGTCCCTGGCCGGATGTAGAGGCGCCGCTCGCCGACCTTCTTCCAGGCGAGCCCGAGGAGCCCCCTGGCTCCCTCGACGCACTGGGTCACCGTCAGGGATGGCAGGCGCCTGGCCTGCATGGCGGCGAGCACCTCCTTCGCGAGGAGGAAGCCCGGATCGTCGCTTGCGAAGGTGACGTGCACGAAGTGCCGGCGACCCGCCGCGATGACGTCCCGGTCGATGAACCTCGGCGCGCGAAGAACGGGTCCGCGAAATCTCTGACCGAACATCCGGATCGCCACTTGGGCTGCCCGTCCCTCGAAGGTCCCGATGGGAAGGGAGAGATGGTCGGAGAGCTCGCGCCCGACGCCTTCCCTCCCGAGCAGGGCCCTTCCGTCGGTTTCCCGGTCGATCTCCAGGAGGATTCGCGCGGACTCGATCGCGCCGGCGGCGATGATGAACTTTCCCGCCGTCACAACCATCGACTTGCCGTCCCTCGTGACCGCGCGGACGCTGCAGACGAAGCCTTCCCCGGGAGACGGTCGGAGGTCCCACTCCACCGCCGTGGCGTTGAGCAGAACCCTCGACTCCCGTGCTCCCCCGGCGGCCAGCAGGCGCGACGTGTTCCGCCCCCCGAAGGGAAGCATCTCCGAAGCGATCAGGCTGAACCCTTCCGCTTCCACCCTCGTGCGCGATTCGCCGAAGATCACATCCGGGAACTTCTCGAAGTCTTCGGGGTAATTGATGCCCAGGACTCTTCGCACGGTCTCTCCGTGGGCCTTCACGCGACCGACGATGTGGTCCCACGTGGCGCCGTTCCGTGCGCTCGGTGCCGACGCATCCTGGGCCGTGAACGGGACGAGCACGCCACCCCATGACGCCGATGTTCCCCCAAGGCCAAAGGACCTTCCCTTCGTCGCCCCCTCGTAGCCGTCGAGGACCATTCGCGGGAGCGGCTCGAAGGTCGCCCCGTCCACCGTCTTTCGCGAGCCGGATTCGAGCACGACCACCCGAAAGCCCCATTCCTGCAACCGCGACGCGACGTAGCACCCGATAGTGCCGGCGCCGATCACGCAGACGTCGGCCTCCCAGTTGTATGGGTCATCCAACGTCTGGAGATCGACGAGCAGGCTAGGTTTCCTTTCGTGCCGCGAGCGCCAGCTGCCTAAGACGGTCCCCCTGCCGCGTGGAGGCCAGGACGGTGCACTCGGGAAATCGCGCCATCGCCTCGGCGATCACCGCCCCGGGCGAGCCGGTCGTCGGTTCAAGGTTTTCACGCAGTGCCCCGTATAGGAAGTGGATCGCAACTCCCGTTCGCCGGAGGCGTTCGGCGGCTTCCCAACCCTTTCCAGCGCCCGTCTGCACAGTCGATCCCCATCTTGGATCATCTTCAATCAGCCGGGAGCACAACTCAGCCTCGGCCGCCACTCCCCATGCGCGGACCATGCCGCGCTCCGTAGCTCGAAGGACCCACGCGATGAGATCATCGGATTCCGCGCGGGTCACCCTCGGCTCGTGCAGGAGGAGAAAATCGACGCGCTCGACCCGAAGCGCCCTCAGGGACTTCTCCAGGCTCCGTTCCGCCATCTGAGGTTTGTAATCCGCGACCGGTCGTGAAGTTCGCGCAATCAAGCGACCCACTGCCTTTCGCATCGCGATGCTCACGAAGTGATCCGACGCTCCCGCAGGCGCGTACAGGCCGACCTTGGTCGTGATGGAAACGTCTCGGCGTCCCTGCAGCGCCGCGCCCAGGGCCTTTTCGGCCAGGCCGTACCCGTAGAAGGGCGACGTATCGAAGTGGGCAATGCCCAGGTCGAGGGCGTCCCAGATCAGGCGCCTCCGGTCGCTCTCGAAAGGCATCAGGTGCAACCGCGATGAACCGAACCCAAGCCTCATGGCTGACCCAAGCGTCGCGAACTCGAACTGCGCCAGACCGGATCGGGCTGCTTCACCTGGACACCGCTCTTTGGCACTTTGCCGGGTCCTTCCGTCAACACTCTAGCTCAACGGGCAAGCCTTAGGCTCGCTCCAGTACAACGACCCTACCTGGTGCTTACCCCTCGCCTAGCCGCAGCCACACGTCGGCACACCTGGAATTGAAATCGGCCGCCGGTCCGAGGACCGGCGGCCGTCGCTCATCGCGATAGGTGGTGCCTACTGGACCTGATAAAGCTGGTCGGGAGTTCCAAGGTCGACCGTCCTCGACGGCGAACTCCTCACCCAAACAGAAACCCAGTAGTTGCCCGTTGCTGGCGGCGTCCAAGTCCAGGTTGACCCGACACCGTAGTCTTGCACCATCGTGTAGTTCACGCCGTCGAACAACCAGAACCGGTACTGGTAGGCGCCAGCCGGCGTCGGTGCGCCGTTAGTCGTGGACCCAGAACCGACAGCAGCCCACACCACAGGGACCCCAACCGTACCGGGGCTTGCAGGCGTCGGCGTGAGAGTCGCGCCAGTTGCCGGCGTCGCCACAGTCACTGTGTACGCCAGGTCAACCGGAGCAACGTCCGCCGGACCCGTCGCGACCGTGCTGACCTCGACGCGGACCGTGTAGGCGCCGGCCACAGTATTGGCCGGCAGCGTGTACGTACGCCCCGTGCCCCAGGCCTGGACCTGGTTGAACGGTCCACCCGCCGTGCTGAGCAGGAACCGGTAGAAGTACCCACCACCGGTCGCCGTCGTCAGCGGAGCCGGACCCTGGCCCGTGGCGAGGAAGCTCACCGGCGCGGCATGCGGGCTCGGGAACTGCGCTGCGAGCGTCACGCCCGTCGCCGCGGGATTGCGGATGACGTACGTGACCTGCGCGGTGCGGTCGATGCCCGTGGAGTTCGTCCGCACGTCCACCTTCACGGTGTAGGTGCCGACGGGCGTCGCGGCAGGCATCGTCCACGAGGTGCCAGTGGCCCAGGCGCGGCGGACGGTCCAGGTGGTGCCGCCGTCCGTCGACGTCGAGAACTGGTACTGCCGGTTGGTGGTGCCACCCGTGGCGACCGCGTTGAACACCACGCCCGTGCCCACGAGCGCCGGGCTGGCCGGCGACGGGGTGAGCGTGAGGCCCGTGGTGGGCGACGGGATGATCACGGTGTAGTTGCGGCCCGACGACGTGCGCGGCGTGCCCAGGGTCGAGTTGCGCGCCTGGGAGACGATGGTGTACCCGCGGCCGGGGCTGACGGCCCCCTGCTGCGTGAGCGGCATCGTCCACGTGTTGAGGCTGCTCCAGGCCTGGGCGACGGTGAAGCTGCCCGGGCTGGTGACGAAGCTCACGTTCGTGCCGACGGCGATGAGGTACTGGTACTCGTACGTGGTCGGCGTGCCACCCGACGCGGTCGTCGTGAAGCGCGGCCCGGTCGTGGTGTTGAGCGACTTCGTCCAGGTGGAGGTGGTGATGCCGGTCTGGACGTTGTTCACGGCCGGGGTGGTGAGGCCCGTGGGCTGCGTCGTCGTCGGCGCGTTGATCTGGGTGGACGGCGAGACCGACTCACCGGCCTGGTTGTAGGCCACCACGCGGTACCGGTAGTTCGAGCCGGCGACCGCCGAGGCGTCCGTGAACGTGGTCGCGTTGGCGCGGGCGTACCCGACCGTGGCGAAGGTGCTGTTGCCCGGCGAGCGCTCGATGCGGAACCCGATCTCGTTCGAGAGGTTGCCGAAGTTGGCCTGGGTCGCGTAGTCGACGACGGTCGGGTCGACCCAGCTGAGCGGGTAGCCGCCGTTGAAGGCCCCGACGACCGGACCAGCCGGGATGGCCGGCGGGATGGTCGACGACACGTTGAGCACGATGGGCCGCATCATGTCGTTCTCTTCGTGGCTGAGGATGTGGCAGTGCCACACGTACTCCCACGCGTAGTTCTCGATGCGGTTCGTGGTGGGCGGGACGAGCGGGTTCTGCGTCACCGGGTCGATGTTGGTGAAGCCGTAGCCCGAGCCGATGGGGATCGACGGGTTGAGCGGGCGGAGGCTGTTCGGGACGCCGAACGGCAGCGGCGGGGCCCAGGGGCGCATCGCCACGATGGTGTCCTCGAGCGGCGCGATGCGCACCGTGTCCTGCCAGCCGAGCTCGGTGGGAGCCGGGAGCCGGATCTGGCCGTCCCAGCCCACGCGGTTGATGAGCTGGACGTCGAAGATGTGGAAGTGGATGGGGTGCATGTCGACGCCGTTGTGCGAGATCTTCCAGATCTGCGTGCCGTCACCGAGGACGGGCGAGATCGGGGAGGCGTTGAGCGCCACGTTCGTCATGATCTCGGTCGGAGGATCCGAGTAGAAGAACGGCGTCATGTTGGCGTTGTTGGTGAGCGGGATGGGCGTGCGCATGCCGAGGTTCGTGGACATGCGGCCGTACTCGGGATCGAACGAGGCGCCCATCTCGTCGTGCATCGCCTTCGGCTCCATCGGGAAGGTGACGATCGTGCCCGCCACCGTCTTGAACTGGAGCGCGTTGTCCTCGATGCGCGAGAGGCCCCACGCCGGCCACACCGACGGGAAGGTGATGCCGGTGTAGACGCCGTTGTAGTCGGCCTGGCCGACGATGATGTTGTCCTGGCCGGACTCGAACACGCCCTGGCGGCCCTGGGCGGGCAGCCAGCGGGCGGTGAGAGCCGCGATGCCGGCGGCGTCGAGCCGGTTGCCCGTGCAGGCGCCGGCGGCGACGCGGATCTGGAGGACGGTCCGGATGTTCGGGCCGTAGCCGACCTGCGGGCCTTCCTTCAGGCCGGTCGTCGACCAGGCGGGAACCTCGCCGTACCCGCCGCTGTCGGACAGGTCGGGCTGGCCGGTCGTGTAGCCGAACCGGGCGTCGAACGCGGGCACGGCGGCCGGCGCGTCGTTGTAGAGGATGAGGGTCTTGCCGGCGTAGTCGCAGAAGTCGATGAGGACGTCGGCGCGCTGCGCGGGACCGAGGAACAGGTTGAAGAGGTCGATGTTGCCGACGTTGAAGGCCGTCGGGTCAGCCACCCAGGTGATGGGCTGGCCGGTGAGCACCGCCGGCTTCGAGAGGAAGCCGCCCTCGGTGCCGATCATGACGATGGGCGGGCCGAGCGTGGTGGGATCGGGCACGCCCTCGACGCGGCCGTCGACCGGCCAGTCGGGGAAGAGGACCGGGTCCCAGAAGCCGGAGGCGGCAGGAACCATCTTCACTTCCGTGTTCTGCCGGCCGTCGTGGGCCACCTGGGTCGAGTCGGCCACGTACAGGTTCAGGTTCTGGAACCGGTCGTTCGCCGCGTTCAGGATGCGGAAGCGGTAGGTGGCGGGGGCCACGTCCACGTACGGGAACGCGTTGCCGTTCACCATGATGGTGTCGAAGAAGGTCTCGGCGCCGACCGACGGGTGCGGCACGCCCGGGATGACGGGCGGCTGGCCGGGCGTGGTGCAGAACGCGTAGACGGCCGGGTCGGGGTCCGAGCAGTTCGGGTCGTGGTAGGGGTTCGGGACCGGCGGGAAGATGAGGTTCGCGGTGGGCGGGAAGAACCAGGGGCCGTAGACCCAGCGGCCGAAGGGGTTCACGCCGGTCGGGTCGTAGGGGTTCTGGGCCGGCACGTAGACGTGCGGGATCCAGAAGTCGCCGTCGACGGGCGCGACGATTCCCTGGGCGTCCGCAGCGCCGGTGCCGAAGTTCCAGTTCGGGTCGGTGAGACGGATCTTGGCCGCGTCGACGAAGGTGCGGTCCTGGATGACGAGCGGGATGCCGTAGGTGTAGAGGCCGCCCGCGTTGGGCAGGGTGCCGTCTGCGACGAGGGCCTGCTCGGTCGGGTCGACGAGCAGGTAGCCGGCCGCCTCACCCATGAGCACGTTCAGGCGGGTGATGCCCCAGGCGTGGTCGTGGTAGAACATGAGCCGCGCCGTCTGCTGGTTCGAGTAGTAGTAGGTGGTCTCGTCGAGGCCCGGCTCCGGCATGTCCGGCACGTTGTAGAGGGAGACGCCCTTCTTGTAGGGATTCGCCGGGTCGTTCACGTCGCCGAGCGGCAGGATCCACTGGTGCGGCGTGCCGTCGCTGATCCACGGGGTGCGGCCGCCGTGGAGGTGGATGGCCGAGCGGGTCTGCGGGTAGAGCGCGCAGGGCTGGCCAGGCGTGTTCACGCCGGTGGGCGAGGGGTCGCAGGTGGTGCCGTCCGGCCACTTGGCGCCGGGGCCCGAGCCCATGATCGACTCGTCGACCGGAATCGGGAGCCGGCCACCGGCCGTCTTCTCGTTCTTGAACTTGATGCGGACCGGGCGGTCCTTCTGGGCGATGATGACCGGGCCGAGCCAGTTCTGGGCCTCCTTGGCGTGGGCCGTCCCGTCGTTCGTCTGCACGTATCCACGGACCTTGGTGGGCGTGAGGTCACTGTGGAACTGGTGCGTGTATTCCTTCACCGAGAGCTCGTAGTAGTCGGACCCCGGATAGGTGAGCGAGTCGGGGTAGCCGACCGGCACGTAATTGCCGATGGCGTTCGCGTTCGCGGCCCCGAGACCCGGCAACGCGTCGACGAACTTGCGGAGCGGCTTCGTGAAGGCCCAGTTGGCCGTCGTGAAGTAGTCCGGCGTGTCGGTGGGCAGGATCTGGGTCACGCCCGGCGGCAGCTGCGCCGCCGACGAGGGAGCGGCGCCTGCGCGCAGCGAATTGCCGTTGCCCTTCACAGCCTTGACGGAGCGGATGCCCGTCTCCGGCACCGCGACGCCCTTGGCGCGCATGGCGGCCTTGGCCGCCTCGACGCGCTCGCGCAGGGCCTTCAGGTTGCGGGCGGCCTCCTCGCGCTGCGCCTGGGTGACGCGCATCTGCGAGTTCATCGCCTTGACGCGCGCGGCCTTCGCCTGCAGCGGGTCGACCTGGGATTGATCCTGCGTCGTCGCCTGCGCTTCACGCGCGAGCGGGAACTGAGGCGCCACGAAGAGCGCCATCGCGGCGGTGGCCACGGTGAAGCGCAGATACCTGTGAATCATATTCCCTCGCATCCTGGAACTCCCCCGCGGCGGAAGGCCGCTCGAGCCAGTACGGCGTAACGTAGGGACAAAATGTCGCAGTGGCAATGAGTGAGACGAATCACATTCAGGTGTCACCCAAGATGGCTACGCGAAAGTGGACTTTTAGGGCCTATTTTTGCGCATCGTCAATTACGACGTACCGCGCGCCACGGACACGGTTTGGGTACCGTGTCGGCATCTCTCCCACATCGGATCACGTCGAAAACACGGAGCTTCCCGGTGCGGCGCCTGGACCGGGGAGGCCCCGCCGCCCCGAGGATGCGGACCCGGAGAGAGGCGCGGCGGCGCCGCAATTCACCGTGGGTCAAGGAGAAAGACACGCAAATCGTCCGCAATACTTCGCATCGGCGTTCGCGACGCAATTGGCAATGGATTGACCATTCGACGGCCCCTCCCTCCCGTGGCAGGATGACGCCGTGTCTCGCTTCGTCGTCATCGCGCTCGTCGGGATCGCGCTGCTCCTCGCGGGAAGCCTCGTCTTCCTCCAGTTCCTGGGCGGCGACGAGCGGCCCGAACGGCCCGCCGCCGTGGAGCCCCCTCCCGTGGCGCCTCCCCCTCCGCAGCAGCAGCGGCCCGCGGTGGTGGCCCCGCCTCCCGCGGCAACGTCGGCGGAGCTCGACGCTTTTCTTCACCCTCCCCCGAAGGCCGTCCCCGCGCCCGAGGCCCCTCCGCCGCCGGTGGACCTCGCGCGCGACGCTCCCTCCTTCGAGGCCCGCGTCTCGAGCCGGTGCGGGGCGCTGCAGCTTCGCCTCGGCGACGAGATGCGGCGGAAGGGGGAGGAGATGACCGGGCAGGCACTGCTCCTCTTCCCGGTCGAGACCCTCCCCGGGCAGGTGAAGCTCGGGCAAGGCACGATCCAGTCGCCCGGAAACGTGCGCCCCGGCCTCGTCTCCTGCGCGCTGTGGGCCCTCTCCGGGCAGGTCTTCCCCGCGTCCGGCGTGGAGCCGGGGAAGAAGTTCACGGCGCAGGTGGTGCTGGGGATGAGGGAGTGACGGCCGCGGCGGGCGTCACTTCTCGTCGCGCGGCTTGTAGCTGTACTGATAGTGATACTGGTACTGGTAGGAATACCCGCCCGGACCGCCCTTGCCCGGGGGCACGTCGTTGAAGACGAGCCCGGAGAGGCGCACGCCGTTCTCGGCGTAGGCCCGCACCGCCGCCTGGATCTCCCGGACCGGGTGCCAGGACGAGCGCAGCACGAGCAGGTTCACGCCCGCCACCCGCCCCACGAGCGCGGCGTCGGTCACCGCCAGGATGGGCGGCAGGTCGATGAGGACGATGTCGTAGCTGCGGGAGAGGTCCGCGACGAGCAGGCGGAACCGGTCGCTGCCGAGCAGCTCGGACGGGTTCGAGGGTGAGGACCCACGGGCGACGAAGTCGATCCCGGGCAGCTCCGTCCGGTGGAGGGCGTCGGCCACCGACACCTCCCCGGAGATGACCTCGGCGAGCCCCGGGGTGCGGTGGATGCCCAGGTACCCGTGGAGCGACCCCTTGCGGAGGTCGGCGTCGAGGAGCAGCACCCGCTTCCCGGCGTCGGAGAAGACCCGCGCCAGGTTGATGGTGATGAAGGACTTGCCCACCCCGGGCCGTGGCCCGCCGATGGCGATGACGTTGTTCGGCGACTCCATGAGCGCGAACTGGAGGGACGTGCGCAGCGCCCGCAGGCTCTCCGCCGCCATGTCGGTGGGGTCGACCGCGGCGAGCACGGCCGTGGCGGAGTGCTTGCCGAGCTTCCGCTCCCGCTCGAGCGCTCCCTGCCGGTCGCTGTGGGGGACGCTGGCGCGGACGGCGAGGCCGGTGGCCCGCTCGGCCTCGGCCGGGTCCACGAGCCCCTGGTGGAGCGCCTTCCGGGCGAAGGCGAGGACGATGCCGAGGAGCAGCCCGCCCGCGAGCGCGATGGCGGCCGACTGCCCCTTCCGGGGAGAGGTGGGCGTCTCCGGGCGGACGGCCAGGTCGAGGACGTGCGCGTTCCCCACGAGCCCGCTCTTCATCACCTTGAGCTCCTGCGCCTTGTTGAGGAGCGTGACGTAGAGCTCGTTCGCCACCTTCACGTCGCGCACCAGCCGGAGCGACGCCGACTCGGCCTCGGGCAGCTGCCGGATCTGCTCGTTCAGCGCCTCCCGCTCCTGGCGAAGCTGGGCCACCTTCTCGTCGACCGTCTTCACGGCAGGGTGGCTGCTCGTGAACCGGAAGAGGAGCTCCTTCCGCTGCAGCTCCATCTCGGAGAGCCGCTTCTCCATCTCGACGGTGCGGTCGAGGGTGGCCTTGGTGGCGGCGGTGAGGTCGACCCCCTTGCCGCCCGCTTGCGACTTGTACTGCTCGAGCGCCGCCTCGGCCTTCTGGAGGTCGTCGCGGAGCGCGGGGATCTGGGTGTCGAGGAACTGCAGCGTGCGCTGGGCCTCGTCGGATCGGCGCTCCACGTTGTGGCGGAGGTAGGCCTGGGCGAGCGTGTCGAGCGTGACGACGAGCGCCGACGGGTTCGGCCCATTCATCGTCACCTGGATGACGCTCGTGCGCCGCCCCTTCTCGGCGAGCTTGAGGTCCTGGCGCAGGCGCCGGATGGCGGTGGCCCGGGAGACCTTCCGCAGCGTGAACTCCGTCCCCGGCCGGGCGCGGAGCTCCTCCACGAAGAGGCTCGCCTTCCCCTCGCCGCCGGCGATCGGCATGTTCCAGCTCACCGGCTGTCCCACCATCCCCGCGGCCACGGGCGCCCCCTCGGCGCTCCGCACGTCGAAGCGGCCGCCCGGGCCGGCGACGAGCGTCAGGGAGAGCGAGAAGTCGTCGAGCTCGTGCGGCACGTCGAACCGGCCCACCACGATCCGGTCGCCGCCCCAGGCGTAGCGGGAGAGGCCTAGGGGTGCGGCCGCAGGAACCGTCCCGGCGTTGTGTCTCGCCCAGGCGCGGCCCACGACCGGGAAGTACACGGGCGAGGCCGAGACGTCGAGGTGGAGGCCGTCGACCACCGAGCCGAGGAGCTTCCGCGACTGGAGGACCTCGATCTCGGTGTCGGCCTGGCCCTGCGGACCGGCGAGGGCGGTCGGCAGGTCGGTGAGGGCCGCGGAGGCGCCCTGCCTCCGCTGCTCGATCTGGATGAGGATGTCGGTCTCGTAGATGGGTGTGGCGATGGCGAGGTAGGCGACGAGGGCCAGCCCGGAGAGCGCGAGCGCGCCGGCGATGAGCCAGCGCCCCTCCCAGAGCACGTTCAGGTAGTAGGCGAGCGAGACCTCGTCCTCGCGCGGCGGCGCGGGAGGCGGCGCCGGCGGCTGGGCAGGTGTCGTCGCCCCCCCATTCAACACCGCGAACTCCCGGTTCTCTCCGGCCATTGCCCTTCCTCTCGCCGGCTAGATGCCGAGCAGCACCTTCGTCGTGGTGACGATGTTCCAGGTCTGCCAGATGATGTTCACGAAGGGAGCGATCTGGCTCACCACGCGGTTGAACCGCGCCAGCTCGTTCGGGGCCACGAAGACCACGTCCCGGGGCAGGAGCCCGAACTGGCTCGCCAGGATGAGCGAGTCGGCCGAGGAGACGTCGAGCCGGAAGATCTGCGGGCGCCCCGGCTCCTTCTCGCGGAAGACGTAGACCACCGGCTTCATGGTGGTGAAGTCGAACCCCTCGCTGTCGCCCAGCGCCTGCGCCAGGTTGAGCCGCCCGCGGTACATGGGGCGCGTCCCCTGCTTCTTCACCTCGCCGAAGACGTAGACCTGGCTCCGTGAGATGTGCCCCACGTGGACCACGTCGCCGTCCTGGAGGAGCCAGTTCTGCTTCACGTCCCCGTCCTCGAAGTAGCTCATGAGGTCGAGGGAGATGGGTTTGCCACTCCGCAGCAAGGTCACGCTGGCCGGGTTCGATTCGGGGACGAAGCCGCCCGACTTCGCGACCGCGTCGGAGACCCGCAGCGGGATGTCGGAGATGGGGATGGTCTGCGGCGCCTTCACCTCGCCCGTCACCTCCACCCGCTTCCCCCGGAACGCCGCCACGCGCACCGCCACCTGCGGATCCTTGATGGCGTGCTTGAGACGGCGGGTGAGCTCCTGCTGCACCTCGATGACCGTCTTGCCCGAGACGTTCAGGTAGCCGACGAACGGGTAGAACATGGTCCCGTCGGCGTAGACGGGGAGGCCGTTGTCCTCCGGCCCGCGGAACTGGCCGGTGGGAGACGTGAGCTCGGGGTGGTCCCACACCACGACCGAGAGCACGTCGAGCGGGGCGATCTTGTACTGGTAGGTGGAGAACTCGGCCGCGTTCGGGTCGGGCTTGCGCGCCCGGGCGGCCGCGGCGTCGTCGTCGGCCAGGCGGGCGAGCAGGAACGGGCTCACCACCGTGATCTGGAAGTTCGTGTCCCCCTGCTCGTGGGCCCGGTCGGTGACCTCGGCGTCGGACATCTGGATGCCGGGCGCGAGGCCGCAGGCGGTTCCGACGGAGGCGAGGAGGGCGAGGGCGATCCGACGATTCACGCGTTCACCTTGCGGAGGAAGGGCGGCCAGAAGGCCTTCTCGTAGTCGTCGAGCCCGCGCTCGATGAGGCGCAGCGACTGCTCGAAGGCGGGGCGACCCTGGCGGTACGGGTCGGGCACGTCGAAGTTCCCGAACTTGCCCAGCCGGTGCACCTTGCCCCGGGCCTGGGGGACCATGGCGAGCACGGCCCGCTCGTGCCCCTGCTCCATGACGAGCACGAGCTCGACCTGGGAGACGAGGGCGGGCGTGAGCTGCCGGGCCCGGTGCGCGCCGATGTCGATGCCGCGCTCGCGGAGGAGCTGCTGGGCGAGGGAGTCGGCCGGGTCGCCGTGGAGGGCGGAGATGCCCGCCGACGACACCTGGAACCGCGGGCGCCGTCCGAGCCTCTCCCGGAAGAGCCCCTCGGCCATCGGGCTCCTGCAGATGTTGCCCACGCAGACGACGAGGACCCGGTCGATCATGCCAACCCTGTTTTGTACGCCTCCCTGTCGGGGCGAGTAAAGGATTCCGCGCGGGATATCGGGGGGTTGTGCCTACGCCCGTCCCGGCGGAACCGGGAACGACTGCGGCTGGGTGGCGTCCTGGTCGAACGCGTCTTCCTTCCGCGCCGGCGCGAGCTGGCCGCCCTTCAAGTCAGCGGGCATCGGCTCCGGCTCCGGCGTGCGGTAGCTCGGCACGAGCTCTCGCATGGCCCGGAGCAGGGCCTGCGGCTCGCCCGTCTCCGCCAGCTTCCGGAGCTCGTGGAGCCGCTCCCTCAGGTCGGCGGGCGGCGGCGGGCTCTCGGCGGTGAGGATGCGGTTCCGGGCCCGGCTCGTCTTCTCCTCCTCCTCGGTCATGAGCTCCTCGTGGAGCTTCTCGCCGGGACGGAGCCCCGTGTAGACGATGGGGATCTCGAGGTTGGGGACGAAGCCGGCCATGGTGATGAGGTGGTGGGCGAGATCGGCGATGCGCACCGGCTCGCCCATCTCCAGGATGCAGAGCTCGCCGTAGTCGTTGAGGCCCGACACCAGCACGAGCCCCACCGCCTCGGGAATGGTCATGAAGTAGCGCGTGCACTCGGGGTGCGTGACGGTGACCGGCCCGCCCCGCTCGATCTGCTGCTTGAAGATGGGGATGACGCTCCCCGCCGAGCCGAGCACGTTGCCGAAGCGCACCGCCGTCATGCGGGTCTTGCTGCGGTGGCCGAGGTCGCGCACCACCATCTCGGCGATGCGCTTCGTGGCTCCCATGACCGAGCTGGGGCGCACGGCCTTGTCGGTGGAGATGAGGACGAACCGCTCCGCCCCCGCCGCGTCGGCCATCCGGGCCACGTTGAGGGTGCCGAAGACGTTGTTCTTCACCGCCTCCTCGGGGGCGTCCTCCATGAGCGGCACGTGCTTGTGGGCGGCGGCGTGGAAGACGATCTCCGGACGGTAGCGCCTGCCGAGCCGGAGCAGCCGGTCGGGCTCGCGGACGTCGGCCACCTCGGCCCGCACGATGAGCTCCGGGTACTCGGCCTGCAGCCGCCGGGCGTTCAGGTAGAGGTCGTTCTCGTTCACGTCCACGAGCACGAGCTTGGCGCACTCGTGCTCGGCCACCTGCCGGGCGATCTCGCTGCCGATGGAGCCCGCGCCGCCGGTGATGAGCACCCGGCGGCCGCGGATCTTGCCGCGGATCTCCCCCTGGTCGAAGTCGACCTGCACGCGCGGGAGCAGGTCCTCCGGGGAGAGGTCGTGGAGGATGGCGGCGCTGATCTTGTCGTCCATCTGGGTGAACGACGCCGGGATGATCTTGAACTTGGCCTTGGAGCCCGAGCAGAGCGCCAGCATGTGGCGGAGACGCTCGGCGGGCAGGTTCATGATGGCCAGCATGACGAGCGAGACCTCGTGCTTGCGGATGAGGTCGGGCAGGTCGTCGATGGTGCCCATGATGGGCTTGCCGCCGAGCGTGGACCCCTGCTTGTGGCGCGCGTCGTCCACGAACCCCACCACCCGGATCTTCTTCTCCGGGGAGCGGCGCACGTCGCGGAGCAGCAGGTCACCGGCGCTTCCCGCGCCCACGATGATGGCCTTCGTCCGTCCGTCGTCCATCCGCTCGCCGAGGAAGCTCGCCGTGAAGCGGGGCGAGTACCGGATGGCTGCGAGGATGCCGGTGGTGAGGAGGAGCTCGAGGAGGACGATGGAGACCGGGAGCCCGTGCCCGTGGATGCCGTACCAGGCGACGACGAAGACCACCGTGCCGCCCAGAGTGGCCACGGCGAGCCGAACCGCCTCCTCCAGGCCGGAGAGGAAGAACGACCAGCGGTGCATCTTCATCACCCAGAGGACGAGCACCCGCGAGCCGACGAGAACCGGGAAGGCGGCCTTGATGTCGGGGAGCCACTCGGGTGGCGGCATGCCCTCGAAACGCACCACCGACGCCAGCATGTAGGCGAACGCCGTCGCCAGCATGTCGAGCGCCATGAGCGCCGAGAAGCGCGCCGCCGACCTTCCCTGTACCCTCCGCATGCCCGTGTGTCCCCCGAAGGCTGTCAGCGCTCGCAGTCTACCCAAGAGCCGGTGCATTGGCGCAAAATCGGTCGCCTCTGGACCTCGGCCGGCCGGCCACCATCTAGGACGGCGATGACCCGGTTTTGTGACGCACTCGAGGTCGAATTCCGGATGGTGGGCCCACAGGGCCTTACACCCGCCCGGCGGCCTTCCGGACGAGGGAGACCACCCGCGCCTGCTCCTCGCTCGTGAGGGAGCTCGAGCTCGGCAGGCAGAGCCCCCTTTGGTACAGGTCAGCGCCCACCTCGCCCCCGTACCGGTCGCACCCCGCGTAGAGCGGTTGGAGGTGCATTGGCTTCCAGACCGGGCGCCCCTCCACGCTTTCCGCGGCGAGCGCCGCCAGGATCCCGTCCCGCGAGACGCCCAGGGCGGCCTCGTCGACGAGGAAGCAGGAGAGCCAGCGGGTGTGCAGGCCGAAGGGGGCCTCCGGCATCGGCTCGAGCCCCGGGAGGTCGGCGAAGGCCTCCCGGTAGCGCTCGAACACCCCCCGTCGTTGCCGGACCCGCAGGTCCACCACCTCGAGCTGCCCGCGGCCGATGCCCGCGAGCACGTTCGACATCCGGTAGTTGAAGCCGATCTCGGTGTGGTGGTACTCGACGCGCGGGTCGCGCGACTGCTGCGACCAGAAGCGGGCCTTCTCCACCCAGTCGCGCCGGGGCGAGGCGAGCATGCCCCCCGATGTGGTGGTGATGATCTTGTTGCCGTTGAAGGAAAAGACGTTGACGTCGCCGCTCGTGCCGGCCGGCCGCCCCCGGTAGAGCGTGCCGACCGCCTCGGCGGCGTCCTCCAGCACGGGAACCCCGTGCTTCCGGCAGGCCGCCACGATGGGGTCCATGTCGGCCGACTGCCCGTAGAGGTCCACCACCACGACCGCTCGCGGCAGCTTCCCGCGGCGCGCCCGGTCCTCGAGGGCCGAGGCGAGGAGCGCTGGGTCCATGTTCCACGAGGAGCGGTCGGAGTCGACGAGCACCGGCTCCGCGCCCAGGTAGCGGATGGGGTTCACGCTGGCCACGAAGGTCAGGTCGGAGACCATGACCTCGTCGCCCGGCCCCACGCCGAGAAGCATGAGTCCCAGGTGGATGGCGGCCGTGCCGCTCGCCAGCGCCACGCAGGGCTGTCCGATCCGCTCCGAGAAGGCCTTCTCGAATGCGTCGAGGTTGGCCCCGACGGTGGTCATCCAGTTCGTGGCGAACGCCTCGTGGACGTATGACTCCTCGTTCGGCCCGATGTGGGGGACTGAGAGGTAGATGCGGGACTTCGTCATTGCGCTCCCTCAGACGTAGCGAGCCGGGTTTCCGAACACGGTCCGGGGCTCCTTCACGTCCTGGATGACGACGCTTCCCGCCCCGAGGTAGGCGCCGTCGCAGATCTTGCGACCCGGGATGATGGTGACCGTGGACGCAGCGAAGACCCCCTCCCCGATGCGACACCCGCCGGCGACGTTGTTCGCTGCCATGAGGGAGCTGAAGGAACCGATGGAAGCGTCGTGACCCACCATCGACCCGGAGTTCACGAACACGGCGTCCCCGAGCGTGACGTTCGGCCCCAGGATCACCCGTGGCCCGATCACGCACCCTGTCCCCAGTCTCGTGAATTTGCCGACGATGGCGTCGGGCGAGACGAAGGTCATGACCTCGACCCGTCCCGCTAGGCTCTCGAAGACCTTCCTCTTCGTGGAGGGCTTGGCGATTGCGAGGACGGCGAGGTCCCCGTCGCGAAAGCCGAATCCATCGACCGGCCCCAGCACACGGTGGTCGGACGGAAAGCCTTCGAGAGCAGCCGGGTCGTCGTCGAGGAATCCCTCGACTTCCCAGTCGCGACGACCGGACGGGACGGCCGCCAGGTGGCCCTCCAACTCGCGCCCGAAGGAACCTGCACCGACGATGAAGAGTCTCCGGCTCATGGCGCCCACCTGGTTCAGTCGACCTTGCTGATGCGGTCGTTCTTCACGAACTCGACGTCCTCACGACGGAGCACGACGCGCACCGTGGCGGCCAGGATTCCGAGGTCTCCCAGGAACGAGCGCGTGTCGACGTACTCGACGTCGTGCCGGATCTTCTCCTCCCAGGACAGTCTGTTCCTGCCCCGGATCTGGGCGAGCCCGGTGATGCCAGGCTTGACTTCCAGGCGCCGACGCTGGAACCCGTCGTACCGATCGACCTGGTACCGCAACGTCGGCCGCGGCCCGACGAAGCTCATGTCGCCCCGGATGATGTTGAAGAGCTGGGGGAGCTCGTCGAGGCTGGTCTTGCGGAGGAAGGCGCCGAGCCTGGTGATTCGTTCCGCGTCAGGCCTCAGCTTTCCGGTGGCGTCGAGGCTGTGCTCCGGGGGGACCATCGTCCGGAACTTGAACATGCGGAAGGACCGGCCACGCAGCCCCACCCGTTCCTGGACGAACAGCGGGCTGCCCTTGGAGTCGATCCGGATGGCCAGCGCCTCGATCGCGAGGATCGGGAGGAGCGGCACGAGGAGCAGGCCGGCGAGCACGAGATCGAAGAGCCTCTTCATCACGGGGGCAGGTGCAGTTCCTGGCAGGTTGCGGAGAGGGGGATGACTGGACCGTGGCCGGGGTGCACGAGCGTGGCGCCAGGGAAGGTCGAGAAGATGTAATGCATGGTGGCAGCGAGCTTTTCCTTGCTGCCTCCAGGAAGCTTTACCACCGTTTTCGTCCCCGGGATGAGCGTATCACCCGTGAAGAGACGCCCCTCGATCTCGATGCAGTGGCTTCCCGGGGAGTGACCGGGGCTGGGATGGAACCGGATCGCGTGCCCGCGCCAGTCGAGGACCGGGCCCACGTCCTCGACGATCAAGTCCGCAGGGCCCGCCGAGTAGCTCAGGCCGCCGTGGAACGCCGAGAGATTCGCCTTGGGATCCCCGAGCCGCCCCGAGCATTCCCGCGTGGCCACCACCTTTCCACCGTGGGCGGCCTTCAGCTCGTTCAGGTTACCGAGGTGATCGAAGTGCTCGTGGGTGAGCAGGATGAGATCGAGGCTCGCTGCCCGGGTCTCCAGCCGTGCGCCAATCTCCTCGGCGCAACCGAATCCGGGGTCCACGACCACGGCCGCTGCCTCCTTCGGAGCCACCACGAGGTAGGAGTTCTGGCCGAAGAGGGTGCTCTGCACGACCTCGACGACGAGCCCCAGCGCGCCGCGATCAGGCGGTGATGTTCGCCGTGCGGCCACCGTCCACGACCATCTGCTGCCCGGTGATCCACCGGGCCCTATCCGACAGGAGGAAGTCCACCATTTGGATGACGTCCTCGGGCTCCCCGATGCCCAGGGGGTAATCCTTCTCCAGCCTCGCTGCCGTCTCGGGGGTCTCGAAGATCTTCGCGGTCATCTCGGTCCGGATTCCCCCTGGCAGGACGGAGTTGACGCGAACCCCCGGGGCGAGCTCGACGGCCAGCGCCTTCATGAGCGCGTCGAGCGCCCCCTTGGAGGCGCAGTAGGCCGAGAACCCGCGCGCGCCGAACTGGCTGGCGATGCTGGAGATGAACACGATCGAGCGGAGGTGCCGCTCGTTCACCTTCTTCCGGGTCAGCGCCCTCGAGATCTCCATGGCCGAAAAGAAGTTCACCTCGAAGGTCTTCCGGACGTCCTCGAGCGGATGGTTTCGCAGCGGCAGGATCTGGAGGAGCGCGGCGCAGTGGACGAATCCGTCGACGGCGACCTGCTGCTCCTCCATGACGCGGGAGAGTTCGCCCCCGACGCCGGCGGAATCGGAGAGATCGTGGCGCCAGATCCGATGCGAGGACGGGTCGTGGCAGGCCGCCAGCGTGGAGGCGAGCCGTGCCGCATCCCGGCCGTGCAGGAGGAGCCTGCGCGTCGCGGAGAGCCGGATGGCCATCTGCCGCCCGATTCCCGAGGAGGCTCCGGTGAGGAGCGTCAGCATGGGCCGTTCGGTCATTGGGCCAGGTACCCCCCGTCCACGACGAGGACCGTTCCCGTGATCCACCTTCCGGTGTCGGCGACGAGAAAGGCGACGGCGTTCGCTACGTCCTCAGGCTCCCCGAATCCCAGCGGGTGTCTCGCCTCCACCTGCCTCCGCTGGTCCTCCGTCCAGAGCCTCTCGGTGCGTTCGAGCAGCGGCGTGCGAACGAACCCAGGCGCGACGCAGTTCACGCGGATCTTCCGGGGCGCCAGGTCGAGGGCGAGCGACCGGGTCATGCCGTGGAGGGCCGACTTGCTCATCGAGTACGCCACGGCACCCGGGCTGCCGGTCAGTCCGATCACGGAGGAGATGAAGACCACGGCCCCGTGGCTCCCAGCATAGACCTTGCGACTCGACAGGGTCTTGGCGAGCGCCAGGCCGGCCTCCGTGTTCACCGCGAAGATCTCCCGCCAGCTCGCCGGATGGAGCACGCGCACGGGGGCGACCTGCTGGATGCCCGCCGCGTGGACGACTCCGTGGAGGAGGCCCCCGGCCGAGACCACCGACGCCACCAGGCCCTCGATGCCTTCGGTCGCCCGGAGGTCGAAGACGTGAGCCCCGTGGCGCCCCCCAGGGAGTCGGGAGGCCGTCTCCTCCAGGCCGGCCGGGGCCACGTCGACGAGGCTCGTCGTCGCACCCCTTTCCGCCAGCAGCGTGGCGACGGCCCTGCCGATCCCCGAACCTGCGCCGGTGACGAGGTAATGCCGCCCGGCAAGGTCCATCGGGCTAGCCGGCACGCTTCCGGGCGATGACCGCGAAGAGGGCCTCCGGAGTCGCGGCGCCCCGAACCTCGGCCGAGGTCAGGTTCACACCGTACTTCGAGTCGACGCTCGCCACGACCGAGAGGACCGCCAGCGAGTCCCACTCGGGGAAGCCGTCCAGGGTATCGGACGCCTTCACCTCGTCCACGTCGAGAATCTCGGCAAGTCCTTCAAGAAACTCCTGCACGGACACTTCCCCCCTCGAAATCGATCATGTCGCAGAAATTCATGGGGCCAAGGCGCAGGAGCATCGAGCTCCAGGTCAGCCCCACCCCGAACCCAGCCAAGCAGGCGCGGATGCTATCGGAGAGGAGTTTCTCCCGCAAGTTGAAGACGATGGCGAGCGGGATGGTGACTCCGCTGGAATTTCCGAAATGTTCCACGATGTTGCTCGGCATCTTTTCGTGAGGAACCTTCATCTTGTCCGCCAGCTTCTGGAGCATGAACCGGTTGGGCTGGTGGAAGAGGTAGGCGTCGACTTCCGCGTGCGTGACCCCGGCCGTGGCGAGCAGCGCGTCGATCATCGGCGGGACCTCGACCTGGACGAAATTGAACACGGCCGACCCGTCCATCCGCAGGTGGTCCTTCGCCCGGAGATTCCCCTCGGCGTCCTCCTCCATGACGGCGGTCTCCGGGCTGGAGGGAAGCCGGAAGCCACCCGCGGGGATGGTGAGTGCCTGCGCGCGGGTACCGTCCATCTTGAGGTTGGCGTGGATGATTCCGGGGTCTTCGCTTCGTTCCAGGACGGCGATCGACGCTGCATCACCGATGAGGGGGTAGCTGTTCCGGTCCTTGGTGGAGACCTTTCGGCTCAGCACGTCGACGTTGACGAGAACGACGCGGGAGATCGTGGGCTGGTCGAGGAGCAGGAACCCCTGCATCAGGCCGATGAGGAAACCTGCGCATCCCTGGTTGATGTCCAGGCAGAACAGGTCGTGTTTGAGGCCGAGGCGGCCCTGGATCACGCTACTCGTCGGCGGCATGAGGAAGTCGGGGGACTGGGTGACGACGACCAGCGCGTCGAAGTCGTCACGCCCGAGGCGCCCGGAGGCGAAGAGGTGCTCGAGGCCGTGCACGGCCAGGTCGCTGGCACAAACCGGGCCGTCGACGAGGCGGTGCCTGTCGTACCCCATCACCTCCTTCAGCTTCATCGAGCGGGCCACCGGGAAGTTGAAGTTCGACATCTCCTCCACGAAGGTCCGCTCGTTCGCGGGAAGAACCGTGAGCAGCCCGGCGATCTTCCTGCCCCGGAATGCCAGGTTCACGGAGCGACCCCGTACTTCCGGAGGAGCCTCCGGATGGCATCGATGCTCTGGACGTTCTCGGGAAGGATGTCGGTGCCCTCGATGGAGATGCCGTACGTCCGGTCCAGTTCGGAGACGAGGGTGACGACGTCGAAGGAATCGAGCATGCCGTCGGAGATGAAGTCCTGCGACTTCGTGAAATCGAACTCGGGCCGGATGCCCTTCAAAACTTCTTCGATGCGATTCACGCGAGGCGTTCTCCCTTCCGGATCATCACGTGATCGACCAAACCTTCGGGCCGGAACCGATAGTGCCCGTACTTGGCGATCGAGTCGTGGTTGTCGGCGATCACCCATAGCACGATGCGGCGGCTCGACCGGCAGGTGCGAAAGAAGGTCTTGATGAGGCGCGCGCCGATGCCCTGATCCCGGAACCTGTCGTTGACGAACCAGTAACGCAGCACTGCGGTCTGCCCGGTGGCCTCGAAGAGGAGGACCCCTCCGAGGTCGGCGCCGCGCCGCTCGAGCAGCAGGTTCCCCCGCTCGGCGGCAGCCTCGATCTCGTCGACCTCGGGAAGCTGTTCCGCGAAGCGATCGAGGAGCCGCGCCAGGAAGGCCTGAACGGCGGGGCCGTCCTCGCGGCGACCGGACACCACTTGGGAATCCGAGTAGTCGTCGGGAAACGCCGGATCCGCCATCCGGGTCAGCCGGACGAGCGAGGTATGACGGTGGAATTCCGCCGTCTCGAAGGCCCCGACCACCCGACCGAGATCACTTTCCCTGCCGATCAGGTCCGCCGTCAGGGTGTCGCCAGCCAGGGCGGGGGCCCGGAGCGCCTCGGTCAGCCGGGGCAGGTCGGTTGCAGCGTAGCTGAGGTGGTCGAAGTCCTGGTCCCTGCGGAGCAGCAAGACCGCGCCCTCCAGCTCCAGCAGGCGGAGCGATCCGCGTGTGGCCCAGCGATCGACGATGTCCGGAGTCGCGTAGAAGTTGGTGAGGAAGCCGCCGCCGCCCGACTTCACCCGGGCGAAGGCCTCCAGGACGGAGCCTGCGGTCACGGGCCGGCTCATCCGCCCTTCCCGTGGATGCGGCCTGCGAGGCCGTTCCGGTCGATCTTCCCGTTGGGATTCCGGGGCATCTCGTCCAGGCGGTGGAATGCCGTGGGAAGCATGTACTTGGGGAGAACCTTGAGTAGCTCCTCCCGGATCCGGGCGGTGGTCGGGCCTTCGCCGATCGCCTGGTAGAAGAGCGTGATCTCCTTCGCGTCCTTGTTGTAGAGGACGCAGGCGTTCACGATCCCGTCGATGGCGAGCACCTGATGCTCGATCTCGGGCAATTCGATCCGGTAGCCTTGGTGCTTGATCTGGAAGTCGTTGCGACCGATGAACATGATCTCGCCGCGTTCGTTGGTGCGAACGAGATCCCCGGTCCGGTAGATGAGCTCGGGGTAGTGGGTCTGGAGTGGATTCTGGGCGAAGGCCCTGGCCGTCTTCTCGCGATCGTTCCAGTAGCCCAGGCCGAGCGAGCTCCCGCGGATGCACAGCTCGCCGGGTTCCCCGATCCCGCAGCGCTGGTTCTTCTCGTTCAGGATGAGGACATCGGTGTTCCGGCACGGGAACCCGATCGGGATGGGCTCGGAGTCGTCGAAGTCGCGGTCGACCACGAAGTAGGTGCAGTCGACGTGGATCTCGATCGGCCCGTACAGATTGACGAACTGGGCGCCCGGCAACGCCCTCCTCCAGCGGTTGAGGTGCTTCGTGGGAAACACCTCGCCGGCGAAGAAGACGCGGCTCAGCGAGGGCAGCGGGAACTGCGCGAGCAGATCCTGATGCGAGATGTTGACCATGATGGTCGGAACCCAGAAGACGAAGGTGATCGCCTGGGCCTGGAGAAACGCCATCAGCTTCGCGGGGAAGATGGCCAGCTGGTCGGGGATGATGACCAGCGTCGCACCCCGCGCCAGGCAGAGGAACAGCTCCAGGGTGTAGATGTCGAAGTAGAACGGGGACAGGCTTCCGATGCGCACCTCGCCGCCCCAGTCGAACCGATCGAAGACCCAGTCCATGAAGTCGATCGTCCCGCGGTGGGTGAGCGCCACGCCCTTCGGGATCCCGGTGGAGCCAGAGGTGTTGATGATGCATAGCGGGTCGGTGTCGATGACGCGGTCGAGACGCTGGAGCAGGACCGGCTCGTCGTGGGCGACCGAGGCGTCCTCGGCCTCCTCGACGAGGAGGATCCGGTCTCGCGAGAACCCGAGGGCTTCCACCCGGTCGATCAGCCCGCGGGACGTGACCACGAGGGCGGGCTCTATGTTGCGAAGGATCGCCTGCAGGCGCGGCACGGGCGACTTCACGTCGAGGTTGGTATAGGCGTTTCCGCTGTAGACGATCCCGAGGTCGGCGAAGACGGTCTGGGCCGACTTCGGGAGGAACACGGCGATGGGGGTTCCCGTGGCGTCGTGGCGGCGGAGGATGAGGGTTGCGCAACGCTTCGCGTTCGCCTTCACCTCGGCGAAGGTGTAGGTGCGATCGCCGTCGATGATCGCGACGCGGGCATCGCGGACGGCGCTCGAAGCTTCCTCCAGGTACGAGACGACGTTGATCCGCATCCACTCCTCCACAACCGGGGAAATTTCGCGGCATGATGGCACGCGTCCCGCGACGCTGGGAAGCGACTTGTCCCCTTGAAGATGGTGCGACCTTGGGGCACGTTGCGGGGATCGCGAGCGCGAACGAGGAACCGGGCGACTTGGCATCCGACAAGCTGAACATTCCGGGAGCAGACGACGTCGCCCCCTCCCCGGGGCTACCCGGGACGGAGGCGCTGTTCCTCTTGCTCGCGGGCGTTTCCGCGGCGCTTCCGACCGGGTCGGTGCTGGGCATCAACGTCAAGGCGATCCTGCTCCTCCTAATCACCGTCGCCCTCGCCCTGGAACTGCGAGGTCGGCCCTGGACGGAACCGGGGCGCCGGGTTGCGGTGGTCCTCGTGGTCGCCGTGTTCTTCCTCGCGCTGGAGGCCACCTTCGCACTCTCCAGGGGGAACGAGGTCCCCCTCGTCCTTGGCCAGTTCCGCGAACTCCTGACGACCGCCGTGCTCGTGGCGGGCGGGATCTTCCTTTTCGCTCGCTGGGGCGACGGATTTCCTCGCTTCGCACAGGCCATGTTCCTTGGAGCCAGCGCCTACAGCATCGCGAAGCTTGCGGCCCTGGCCCTGATTCTCTCGGGGCAACGCTCCTTTGCGGAGATCAGCGACGGGGCCCAGGCCGTGTTCGGACAACAGGTGATGGGGCTCGAGTTCGAGGGCAGCCTTCCGCGATTCCACATGGGCCAGGACCTGGGAATGCCGTTCATCCTCTACCTGGGTCTGGCGGCTCCGTCCCCGGGCCCCTGGACGCGCTGGAACCGGTTCCTCGCACCCGTCATCGCCCTGGGTGTCGTGGCGTCCCTTTCCCGGTACCTGTGGTTTGCCCTCGCCGTCGTAGGGCTCGTCGCCTGGTGGCGGACGTTGCTTCGTCACCCCGCGATCGCCGTCGGGGCGCTCGCCACCGTCCTGGTGGCGATGGCCTGGGTCGTGGCGGGAACGGAGATGGGCCAGAGCACCGTGACGGCGCGCTTCCAGAGCGATGCCAGCACCGGCGGCGACGACGTTCGCGACGAGCAGCGCGAGCTCCTCATTGCGGAGTTCCTCCGGCGTCCGCTGGTGGGCAAGGGGATGGGCAGCTACGTCGCCTCCCTCATCCGGAGCGACGATGCCCCGTACTCCTACGAGAACCAGTGGACGGCGCTCCTGATGCAATTCGGCCTCCTGGGCAGTGCGGTGATCCTGCTCTTTCCTGCATGGCTGATGAGGGGACTCCTTCGGCGCGGCCCGGGGCCGACAGGATGGTCTGCCGCTGTCGTCTTCGCCGTCTTCCTCGGACAGGGGTTCTTCAACCCAACCCTCACGTCGAGCGCCAGCGCCATGGTCTTCCTGGGGTTCGCCTTGCTGGCGGCGCAGGTACCCCCTGTCCCACTAAGCCTTCACCCGGGATCGCCGAATGGATAGTCCCCGTTCAGATCTTCGGATCGACGACCCCTCCGGGGTCCTGGGCGTCGTGGTTCTCCACAACCCTGACGAGAGCACGGAGGAATCGCTCCTACGGCTGGCTCCGCAGGTCAGGGAACTCGTCGTCTTCGACAACACGCCGGGTGGCACCCCGTGGGCGCCGGCATCGAGCCTCCGTTCCCGGGCGAACGTCACATGGATGGGCAACGGCGAGAACCAAGGGATCGGCGCCGCACTCAACCGCGCCACCGAGAGGGCGGCCGCGATCGGGGCGGCCTGGGTCGTCGCCTTCGATCAGGACAGCGGGATCCAGAAGGGGTACGTGGCCCGACTGCTCCACGCGGCCCTCCGCCATCCAGCGGCGGAGCGACCGGCCTTGGTGGTCCCCGCCCTCGCCGGGGACGGGCTCGGCTCCGGGATGGTCAGGGTGGAGCGGGCCATCACGTCCGGCTCCCTGGCGAGCGTGGGGGCGATGGTCGGGATAGGCGGGTATCGCGAGGACTTCTTCATCGACTACGTCGATTTCGAGATGTGCCTGCGCCTTCGACGGGCCGGCCACTGGATCCTCCGCGACGGAGGCGTGACCCTGGAGCACCGGATCGGCTCACCACGTACGGTCCAGCTGGCGAGCCTCTCCATCACCACCACGAACCATTCCCCCATCCGCCGCTACTACAAGTGCCGGAACCGGGTGGCCATGGTCCGGGGGTACTTCGGCGACGCTCCCGCCTGGCTCTCCCGCGAGATTCTCTCGACGGTCTGGGAGATGGCGAAGATCCTGATGCTCGAGAGGGGCAAGGGCGCCAAGATCGGGATGATGGTCCGCGGCGTGCGCGACGGCCTGGCGGGCCGGATGGGCCCAGGGCCTCCGAATCCGCTCGGAGCAGGGCCGCCATGATCTCCATCTCCGTCTGCCTCGCCACGTTCGATGGCGAGCCCTTCGTGCAGGAGCAGGTGGCCTCGGTGCTCCCACAGTTGGGCCCGGAGGACGAGTTCGTCATCAGCGACAACGGCTCGTCCGATGGCACGCTGGCCTTCCTTCAGGCGATCGGAGACGCGCGCGTACGGGTCGTCGTCTTCACCGAGGCCCGGGGACCCGTCGCCAACTTCGAGAACGCGATCCGACTGGCCACACGGGAGGTGATCGTCCTCTGCGACCAGGACGACGTATGGTTTCCCGATCGCCTCGAGCGGGTTCGCCGTGCCTTCTCGGACATCAGGCCGCCCCCCATGTGTCTCGTCTCCGATGGCACGCGCATCGACGCGCAGGGGCAAACCATCGCCCAGTCGAACCTGGGTGCGCTCCGCTTCCGGACCGGATTCTGGGGGAACCTGGCCAAGAACTCCTTCATGGGATGCACGATGGCATTCCGCCGGGAGCTCCTGCGGATTGCGTTACCCTTCCCCAGGGGAATTCCCATGCACGACAGCTGGCTCGGGATCCTCGCCGGGTGGCAGGGGACAATCGTCGTCGATCCGAACCCGACCTACGGGTACCGCGTCCACGGCCGGAACCTGAGCCATCGCCCGAGGGCCTTCCGCGCCAAGATCTGGGATCGCGTGGCCCTGGGAAGTGCGCTCCTGGCGCGCATGGTCCGCTCGTGCTCCCGCGGAGGAACGCCTGGACCACCCGTCGAGGGAAGCCGGTGATCCGCCGTCTGGTCTGGGTGGTCTCGCCGTTCGCGGCCGTACCTCCACCGGTGACGACCGATCGGTACGCCTACGTCTGCTCGGAACTCGCCCGTCGCGGCGCGTCTGTCACCCAGTTCGTGAGCCGGTTCGACCATCATTCCAAGTCCGTTCGTGCTCCGACGGACCCACCCTGGCGTTGCGTGCGCGTCTATGAGCCCGGCTACTCCTCCAACCTCAGCTACGGGAGGCTTGCGTCTCACGCAATCTTCGATTCCACGCTTCCGATCGCCCTCGCTCGGGAGGCGATGCTGAGGGGTGCTCCGGATGCGATTCTCCTTGCGGTACCGCACAACGGAGCGGCAGCAGCGGGTGTCCTGTTCTCCCGGCTGGTGGGGGCGCTCTCGATCGTGGACGTTCACGACACGTGGCCCGAATCTCTCCTCGGAGTGAGGAAGGTGAAAGGGATCCAGTCCGCGTTCTTTTCGGCATGGAAGCGGATCGCCGATTTCGCGTATCGTCGAGCAGATCTCGTATTTGCGGAATCGATCCGCTACGCGGATCGGGCGAACGAGGTTCGCATCCCGGCTGGGCTCCCGCCAGCGGTGCCCATCCTGCTCGGAGGCGACCTGGCGTACTACCGGGGGATCGCACCCGCACCCTGCTTGCCGGAGCCGCTCCGGGAATGCCCGTTCGTTGCGGCATACGTGGGGACGTTGGGACAGAACTACGACCTCGATTGCGTCGTCGAGGGATTCCTGGAGTATTCCAGGGAGAATCCTGGCGCTGGGCTGATGCTCCTCGGGGCGGGGGAGCGGGAGCAGGAGCTGCGCGAGCGGCTTCGGTCCATCCCGGCACGCAGCTGGGTGTCCGGGAGGATCCCGCATGCGAGCCTCGTCGCCCACCTGAAGAACGCGCGCGTCGGGTTGAACGCCTTCCGGGCGGGAGGCAACGTCGCCTACTCGTACAAGCTCAACGACTATCTTCTGAGCGGCGTTCCGGTGGTGAATAGCCTCGACGGCGAATCCGCCGAGGTCATCGAGCGCGCCGGGCTCGGCTATCGCTACCAGGCGGGCGACGCATCCAGCCTGGCTTCGGCCTTGCGAGCGTGCGAGGCGAGGTGGCGATCCGAGCCCAGCTGGGGCGAACGGGTCCTGGCATTCGCATCTCGCACGCTCGACAGGGAGACCATCTACCGTCCGATGCTGGGGGCCTGCCTGGGATCGCCTCCCCGCTCCTGACGGGAGCCTCGCTCGACATCACCTCCTGGCCCCGGTCCCGCGCATGCGTCCACTGCGCACGCGTGAATCCACGGCACCGCGTCGTCACGCCGCCCGCCCAAGGAGACCGGCGAACGTCCGTCTCACCTTGGAGCGCTCCTGCCCATCGAGCAGGAAGTTCCAGAAGATCGGCAGAGCGAGCAGGTACGTCGCCCCCAGGAATGCGAGGGATGCCCATCCACTCGCCAGCAAGCCCCCCGCCAGCATCCAGGCGAGGGCGATCCCGACCGCCACGGATGGCGACCGGAGCACGCGGCGATCGACGCCGAGACGGACGCTGATCCACATGAGCAGCGCCGTGTCGACGGCGACGCGCGCGAACCACGCGATTGCGGCGCCTTCGATTCCGAACCTCTCGACAGCCCACCAGAGCACAGCCGCGTAGACCGGCAACTCGGCGAAATGCAGCTTCGCCGTGAGGTCGGGCCGGCCCGCGCCCTGGACGAAGGCGAAGGGCACGTACCCCATGCTGTTGACGAACACGCCGGCCGCCAGCCACTGCAGGACCCGCGTGCTGTTGGCCTCGAACGGGGAACCCACCCAGATCCGGAGCCCCCACGGGGCCAGCACGAGGATGCCGAACGTCAGCGGGAACATGACCACGAACAGGTAGCGCATCGCACGGGCAAGCCAGCGGGCTGCGTGGAGCGGATCCGATGCGCGAATCATGGTGAATGCCGGGAAGAGGACGGCCACGAGAGCCGCAGGGATGGCCCACAGCTTCGTCACGATCTCGTACGGGGTCACGTAGAACGCCACGGCGCTCATCGAGACCAGCGAACCGATGACGAACCGATCGAAATAGACCATCAGGGGGCTGACGATGTTCGAAACCGTCATCCATCCGCCAAACTTCAACAGGCCCGGCGCGAGCGTCCAGTCCGGCGTCCGGAGGGAGAACTGGAGGGGAAGCGCCGACCGGCAGGCGACGAGATGGGCGAACGCCGACGCATACCGGCTGACCGCGAGAACCGCGACGACGACGTCCAGGCGCCGCGAGAACAGCAGTGTCACCGCGGGCCCGGCGAAGTTGAAGACGCCGAGAGGAGCCTTCAGCGCGTTGACGACGCCGAAGCGCTGGTTGGCCTCGAGAAGCCCTCGAAGCGCCGCCGTGATCGTCACCGCCGGAACGGCGAAGGCCATCAGCCGAAAGGCGCCGCGCGCCTCCGCCTGCATGCCGGCCGGCACGTTCAGCGCGATGTCCACCGCCCAGGGGGTGGCGGCAAGTGCCGCCGCCGTTCCGAGTACGCCCAGACCGAGCATCAGGGCCATGGCCGTCGCGACGAGTTCCGGAATTCCCTCGACGGAACCGCTTCCGAGACGATCGGCGACCAGCTGGGTCAGCGCCCGCCCGAGCCCAAGGTCGAAAAGGCTGAAGTACCCCACGACCATCCAGGCAAGGCTGAGCAGGCCGAAGCCTTCGGGCGCGAGGCCTCGGATGAGGAGGGGAATGCAGATGACGGCCGCGGCCAGGGGCGCGACCTGACCGGCGAGATTCCAGAGGGTGTTCCTGGCGATGAGCCCCGCCGCAACGGAAGCCTTTGGTCTGGTCATCCGATCGTCACGGACTCACAATGGTGCCCTCGTCCCGGCGCACCTTCCCCCGTGCCCGGACCCATTCCAGGATCACGCCCACAGACAGGGAGAGCAGCGCCCCGGTCGCCACGCTTGCGAGACCCCTTGGCCGGGCCCGGCGGGTCGGGATCGTCGACGGATCGAGCACCTGGAAGCTGGAGACGTCGCGAGCCTCGCTCGCACGAGCACCCTCCAGCCGGTCGAGCGTATAGAGCAGGGTGGCGTCCGCGACCTTTCGGTCCCTGTAGAGCGCCTCGAACTCGGCACGGAGCTTGGGGACCGCGAGTGCCGAAGGAAACACCCCGGGCCCGGAACCCCGACCTGCCCGCCCCTCGCCTGGTCCCGGGCTGGGCATGTCCGACGACTCGAGGTCGCGAAGCCTCTCCTCGACGATCTCCAGCTGCGATTCCAGCTGTCGCGCGGTGGCCTCGTTCCTGGCCGAGAAGGTTCGCGCGTACCCGAGTTCCATCTGCTTGGTGATGCGCTGGCCTTGCAGCCCGGCGAGCGCGGAGACGACCGCCTTCGCCTGCGAGTCCAGATCGACGATTTTGTGCTTCTCTTGGAAGTCGCGCATCCGGCTCGCCGCCAAGTCGGACTGCTGGCGCAACTCCACGACCCGCCTCTCGAGATACCGGACCTCTTCTGAAGCGGAGGAGACGTTGACCTTGCGAAAGACCTCGTTACCGACCTCCGTGAAATAGGTCAGCAACTGCTGCACGAAGCGGGGATCCCTGTCCTCACAGCTCAGCTGGACGAGTCCCGGCTTGGGGAGTGTCTTGACTTCACAGTGCCCCCAGAGCTCGTCTCGAACGAGTTCCTGGTGCTTCTGGCCGTAGCGGGATGCGAGATCGAACTTCGCGATGACCGCGTCGGCAACGGCGACGCTCTGAAGCACTACAGCGATTCGCGGGACATCGATCCCACTGCCCATCGAAGCGCCGAGCCCAGCCGCCAGTCCTCCTAGGTCTCCCCCCAGCATCCCTGCGATCCCGGGAGATTTTTGTGATGCGGCTGGAACCACGGTCACGGTCGACCGGTACCACTTCGGAGCGAATACCCAGTAGAGCACCCCGCCCACGGCTCCAAGAACAAGAAATGCCGCGAGGCGCTTTCGCGCCGCCGGAGCAGTCAGGAAGGAGAGATCGATGGACGATCCGGGTCGCGAGGGAGAGCTCATTTGCGAAGGGTCAGCCAGATGGTGACGCCGCTGAGCAGGAGGCCCGCCCCGGCGAGGATGATGGCCACCACCTCGCTCCGGGAGAAGTTCCGCTCCGGCACCACGAGCGACGCGCCCGGCTCGACCTTCAGGTCCGGGGCGAACTCCCTGGTCTGCCCCTCCGGCGTCACCATGTAGACGTTGTCGGTGCTCTGGGCGAAGCGGTTGGGACCGCCGGCGAGGGCCAGGTACTGCTCGACGTTGAAGTTCGGATTGTAGGGGTACGGTCCCGGCTTGAAGACCGCTCCCTCGACCAGCACGTTCGGCCGCTTGAACGGGATGACGATGGTGTCGCCGAGCTCCACCGGCTTGTCGGCCCTGAGGTCGCGCATCATGACGAGCGCGTACAGGTCGACCGGGATGGCCTGGTTGTTCCGGAGGATGTAGGAGCCCTTGAGGTCCGCGAGGGGGCCCACGCCGCCCACCCGCTCGAGCATGCTCCGGACCGTATCGCCCTGGGCGAAGGGCAGGCGCCGCGTGGCCCCGCCGTCGTCGTTCATTGCGCTCGTGGCGCTGTTCGCGTTGGCTCCGCCGGTGGCGAGCGCCGTCGTAGTCCCCGCCACGCCGGCAGTGGGCGCGACCCCGGCGAGCGCGCCGGTGATGGTCACCGACTGCTGCAGCTCGAGGAAGGCGGGGATCCAGACGCTGTCCTCGCGGACGATGGGCACGAGGGGCAGCTTGCCCTCGGTGGAGAAGTCGAAGGAGAGGCGAACCAGCTTCTCCTCGGGGGCGCGCCGGACAACCTGCACCGGCAGGCCGGTGGTGGCGCCCGGGGTGAGACCTCCCGCCAGCTCGACCAGCTCGGCGAGGTCGTTCGTGCCCACGAGCTCGTAGCGCCCGGGACGGTTCACCGCGCCGCCGATGCTCGCCACGAGGGACTGGAAGGGGACGCGGATGGCGTCGCCGTCGAGGACGTACGGGTTGTGCTTCACGTCGCCCGTGATGGCGTAGAGGAGCAGGTCGGCGGTGATCACCGTGCCGTCGCGGCGGCGCACCTCGATGCGGCGGCGGGAGGCGTTCGGGCCGAAGCCCCCGGCGCGCTGGATCAGCGTGGCGACGCGCTCGATCGCGCGTGCCGGGTAGGAGCCGGGCCGGGCCACGTCGTCGACGACCTGCACGAGGAAGGTGCGCGGCTCGACCAGGTTCACCCCGAAGCCGAGCTTCGGGAAGTACCGGGCCACCGAATCGCGGAGCATGTTCTGGGCCTCTGCGAGCGTCTTCCCTCCGAGCGGGAGGTATCCGATCTTGGGTACGAACCCCCTCCCCTCGAGGTCGACCGTCACGCGGACGCGGAAGTTCTCGACCCCCCAGAAGTGCAGCTCGAGGATGTCGTTCGGCCCGAGGACGTAGCGCGCCGGGTCGATGGGCTCGTCGACCGGGGGTGACGTCGTGGAGGCCTGGGGGATGCGCGGCTGGTCGACCCGGAGCCCCTCTCCTTCCGAGGCGGCCCCGGGGACGCCGAAGCTCGGCGTCCCGAGCAGCCCCGATCCCCCGGGCTGGCCGGAGGTGGGCGGCTGGGTGGAGCCGAAGGCCCCCTGTCCCCCCATCTGCTGCTGGAGGAGCTGGAGCTGCTGTGGGGAGGCCTGCTGCGACGCCGCACCGGCCGCCTGCCCGTCCTGGCTGCGGGGGTCGGGGCGCTGCATCTCGTACCCCTGCCCGAGCGACTGCGCGTAGGCCACGTTGCTCATCCAGAGCACGGGCTGGCAGGCGAGGAAGAGGGCCAGGGCCCGGCGGAATGGCGTCGCGGAGCGCTGCATCCTGCCCGTTCTAGCACGTCACCCGTTCGGGAGTCGCGCTGCGAACTCCTGCCGGAAACGGGCGAGCGCCTCCTCGATCCCGAGGGGCTTGTTCCGGAGCAACTCCTTCGCCCGGGAGACCTTCAGGCCGCCCTTGAGTGGCCGGGGCGCCGGCAGCTTCACGCTGGCCGTCTTCACCCCCTCGATCCGGCCCTCGAGGCCGAAGGTCCGGGCCACCCGGTTCGCGAAGTCGACCCGGTCCATGACCGTCTCGTCGCTCACGTGGAGCACGCCCCGGTAGGCGTGCTCGAGGAGGAGCTCCAGGCACATGGCCGCGCCGCTCGCCGCGAGCGTGGTCGAGGTGAACTGGTCGTCGAAGGCCTTCACGACCTCGCCGCGCCGGAGCTTGTCCACCACCTGGGTGGCGAAGGTGGGGCGGGCGGTGGGCCGGCCGCTGTAGACCACCGCGACCCGGGCCACCGCGGAGTCCGGGGCGATGGAGAGGGCCGCCCACTCGCCGGCCATCTTCGACTGGGAGTAGACCCCCCGCGGGTTCGGGACGTCGTCCTCGCCGTAGGGGCCGGCCGCGCCGTCGAAGACGTAGTCGGTGGAGACGTAGACCAGCCGCGCGCCCAGCGCGCGGCAAGAACGGGCTACCTGTTCCGTTCCCCCGACGTTGACCCTCCACGCCGTGACCGGCTCCTTCTCGCAACCGTCGACGTCGGTGACCGCGCCGGCGTGGAGGACGGCCTGGGGTGCGAATGCTCGGAGCGCCGCCTCCACCGACACGCCGTCGCCGAGGTCGGCCTCGACCCACTGGTAGGCGCCGTCGGTCGGGGGGCGCCCGGGGCCGAGCCCGAGCGCCAGCACCTGGTGGTGGCCGGCCAGCTGGGCCACCGCCTCACCGCCCAGCATGCCGTTCGCGCCGGTGACGGCGACCTTCACCGCGACACCCCGTACTGCTTCTCGTAGTACCTGAGGTATTCGCCGGTGAGGATGCGCTCCCACCAGGGGCGGTTCTCCACGTACCACTTCACCGTGGCCGAGAGCGCCTCCTCGAACCTGTGGCGCGGCGCCCAGCCCAGCTTCGCCTGGGCCTTCGACGAGTCGATGGCGTAGCGCCGGTCGTGGCCGGGGCGGTCCTTCACGTACTGGATGAGCGACTCGGGCTTGCCGACGAGCGAGAGGACCTGCTTCACGATCTGGATGTTGTGCCGCTCCGACGAGGCGCCGAAGTTGTAGACCTGCCCTGGCTCCCCCTTCTCCAGCGCCGCGAGGAGCCCGCGCCCGTGGTCCTCGACGTGGATCCAGTCGCGCACGTTCATGCCGTCGCCGTAGACCGGGAGCGGCAGGTCGCGGACCGCGTTCGCGATCATGAGCGGGATGAGCTTCTCGGGGAACTGGTAGGGCCCGTAGTTGTTCGAGCAGCGGGTCACCACCACCGGGAGCTTGAAGGTGTGGGCGTAGGCGAGCGCGAGCAGGTCCGACGACGCCTTCGACGCCGAGTAGGGCGAGGACGGGTCGAGCGGGGTGGTCTCGGTGAAGAGGCCGGTGGGACCGAGCGAGCCGTAGACCTCGTCGGTGGAGACGTGCAGGAAGCGCTTCACGCCGAACTCGCGCGCCGCCTCGAGCAGCACCTGCGTGCCCCGGACGTTCGTCTCGATGAAGATCGACGGCGCGAGGATGGAGCGATCGACGTGGCTCTCGGCGGCGAGGTGCATCACCGCGTCGAACTTCTCGTTCCGGAAGAGGTCGGCGATGAGCTCGCCGTTGCAGATGTCGCCGCGGACGAAGCGGTAGCGCGGGTTGCCGGCCAGGTCGGCCAGGTTCTCGGCGTTCCCGGCGTAGGTGAGCCTATCGAGGTTCACGATGCGCCAGCCCGGCCGCTCGGCGAGCAGCAGGCGCACCAGGTTGGAGCCGATGAAGCCGCTGCCTCCGGTGAGGAGCACGTTCATGGAGCGAGATCTCCCTTCTCGAACACGCGGGCCAAGGCGAGCGGCTTCCCCGCCGCGTCCTTGGCCGAGAGGATGGGTGCTGCGCCCTGGAGCGGCCAGGGGATGCCGATGGCCGGGTCGTCCCAGCGGATGCACTGCTCGTCCTGGGGGGAGTAGTAGCCCGTGGTCTTGTAGAGGACCTGGGCCACGTCCGAGAGGACGAGGAAGCCGTGGGCGAAGCCCTCCGGCACCCAGAGCTGGCGCTTGTTCTCGGCGGAGAGGACGTCGCTCTCCCACTTCCCGAAGGTGGGCGAATCGCGGCGGACGTCCACCGCCACGTCGAGGATCTCCCCCTCCACGACCCGCACCAGCTTTCCCTGGGGGTTCGGCAGCTGGTAGTGGAGGCCGCGCAGGACGCCGCGCGCCGACCGGCTGTGGTTGTCCTGCACGAAGTGCACGGGGCGGCCGAGGGCCTGCTCGAACTTCCTCTGGTGGAAGCTCTCGAAGAAGAAGCCCCGCGCGTCGCCGAACACCTGCGGCTCGACGACGAGGACGTCGGGGATGCGGGTCGGTGTGATCTTCACGCGCGCCCTAGAAGACCTTCTGCTCGAGGAGGTTCCGCAGATACTCGCCGTAGGTCGACTTGCCGAGCGCCTTGGCCCGGTCGCCCAGCTGGGCGTCGGTGATCCAGCCCTGGCGCCAGGCGACTTCCTCCGGGCAGGCGACCTTGAGCCCCTGCCGCTTCTCGATGGTGGCGATGAACTGGCCGGCCTCGAGGAGCGAGTCGTGGGTGCCGGTGTCGAGCCAGGCGTAGCCGCGCCCCATGATCTCCACCTCGAGCTTGCCCGCGTCGAGGTAGCGGCGGTTGAGATCCGTGATCTCGAGCTCGCCGCGGGCCGACGGCCGGACCGCGCGCGCCTCCTCGACGACGGTCTCGTCGTAGAAGTAGAGCCCGGTCACCGCGTAGCGCGACTTCGGCCTCGCCGGCTTCTCCTCCAGGCTCACCGCGCGCTTCCGGGCGTCGAACTCGACGACGCCGTAGCGCTCCGGGTCGTTCACCGCGTAGGCGAAGACGGTGGCCCCCTCCTGCCGCGCGTCGGCGGAGCGGAGCAGGGTGTGGAAGTCGTGGCCGTAGAAGATGTTGTCGCCGAGCACGAGGGCCGACGGGCCGCCCCGGACGAAGTCGGCGCCCAGGATGAAGGCCTGGGCGAGGCCGTCCGGGCTCGGCTGCACCGTGTAGGCGATGCGCATCCCCCAGGCGCTGCCGTCGCCGAGCAGCTGTTCGAAGCGCGGGGTGTCCTGGGGCGTCGAGATGACCAGGATCTCCCGGATGCCGGCCAGCATGAGGGCCGTCATCGGGTAGTAGATCATCGGCTTGTCGTAGACGGGGAGGAGCTGCTTCGAGACCGAGAGGGTGGCCGGGTAGAGACGCGTCCCCGAACCCCCGGCCAGGATGATCCCCTTGCGCGCGGAAGGCATGGCGGAGTGACTAGCGCGGATCCCCTTCCGGAGTCCATTCCCAAGGGTTAAGGTCCCGTCCCATGTCCGTGATCGATTGGCCATCGGAGCGCGTGGTCGTGACGGGCGGGGCCGGATTCCTGGGTGGCTACGTGGTGGACGAGCTGCGGCGCAGGGGGGCCCTGGAAGTTTTCGTCCCACGATCGAAGGACTACGACCTCGTCGACATGGATGCGGTGAAGCGGCTCTACCGCGACGCCCGCCCCACGGTGGTGCTGCACCTCGCCGCGCGCGTGGGCGGCATCGGGGCGAACCGCGACAATCCGGGCAAGTTCTTCTACGACAACCTCATGATGGGCGTTCAGCTCATCGAGGCGGCGCGCCACGCCGGGGTGAAGAAGGTGGTCGCGCTGGGAACCATCTGCGCCTACCCCAAGTTCTGCCCGGTGCCCTTCCGCGAGGAGGACATCTGGAACGGGTACCCGGAGGAGACGAACGCCCCCTACGGCCTCGCGAAGAAGATGCTCCTCGTGCAGTCGCAGGCCTACCGGGAGCAGTACGGCCTCGACTCCTGCGTGCTCTTCCCCGTGAACCTCTACGGGCCGATGGACAACTTCGACCTCCACTCGAGCCACGTCATCCCGGCGCTGGTGCGGAAGTGCGTGGAGGCCCGGGAGCGCGGCGACCGGAGCATCGTGGTCTGGGGCGACGGGTCGGCCTCGCGCGAGTTCCTGCACGCGCGGGACGCGGCCGAGGGGATCGTGGCGGCGTCGGAGCGCTACGACAAGAGCGACCCGGTGAACCTGGGGGCGGGGTTCGAGATCCTCATTCGCGATCTCGTGCCGCTCGTGGCGCGGCTCTGCCGTTTCCAGGGCGAGATCACCTGGGACGTGACGAAGCCGAACGGCCAGCCCCGGCGGATGCTCGACACGTCGCGGGCGGAGCGGGAGTTCGGGTGGAAGGCGCGCATTCCCTTCGAGGACGGCCTCGCCGAGACGGTGGCGTGGTACGAGGAGAACCAATCGTGAAGAAGGCGCTCATCACCGGCATCACCGGGCAGGACGGCAGCTACCTCGCGGAGCTGCTCCTCGAGAAGGGCTACGAGGTTCACGGCATCGTCCGCCGGGCTTCCACCTTCAACACCGGCCGCGTCGACCACGTCTATCGGGACCCGCACCTTCCCGGCACCCGCCTCTTCCTCCACTACGGCGACCTCAACGACGCGTCGTCCTTGAACACCATCCTGCGCCACGTCCGGCCCGACGAGATCTACAACCTGGGCGCGCAGAGCCACGTGCGCGTGTCGTTCGACGTGCCGGAGTACACCGGCGAGGTCACCGGGCTGGGCAGCGTGCGCCTCCTCGAGGCCATGCGCGACACCGGGCTCGACGCGACCCGGCTCTACCAGGCGTCGTCGTCGGAGATGTTCGGGGCCTCGCCGCCGCCGCAGAACGAGCAGACCCCCTTCTACCCGCGCAGCCCATACGGCTGCGCCAAGGTGTACTCGTACTGGATCGCGGTGAACTACCGCGAGTCCTACGGGATGCACGTGTCGAACGGGATCCTGTTCAACCACGAGTGCGTCACGGCCGAGACCCCGGTCATCGTCCGCAAGAACGGCCTCATCGACATCGTGCCCATCGAGGAGATCGTCCCGCACCGGACGGATCCCCGCCACGGGACGCGGTACACCTCGGAGCCGGCGGAGCCGATCGAGGTCTGGGACCGCGATCGCTTCACGCGCGTGACCTGCATGACTGCCACGTGGAACCGGGGCCAGAAGGAGGTCGTCCGGGTGGCCGCGCGTGGCGCGCTCTTCGCGGCCACGAGCGACCACGTCGCCTTCCTCGCTGGTGACGAGGAGGTTCCCACGGGGCGAATCCAGCCGGGCGACCACCTGGCCCTCGCCGATTGCCCCATGCCGACGAACGCGACGCAGGTCACCGAGGCCGAGGCCTGGCTCCTCGGGGCGCTGACGGGCGACGGCTACATCAGCGTGGACGGCGACGTTCGGCTCACCGGCAACGACCTCGCAGTGCTCGACGAGGCGGCGCAGGCGTGGCGCGCCGTGGCCGGCGGGGGCGCCACCCGCTGGACGGGCCGGTCCGGCTTCGGGGATCGACCGGTCGAGGCCGTGAACCTCACGGGCGGCTCCTCCTGGGGCCGGTGGATGCGCTCGCAGCTCTACACCGAGAGCGGCGACAAGCGGGTCCCGTCGCGGATCCTGAACGCGTCGCTCGAGGCGCAGCTCGCCTTCCTCCGCGGCTACAACGAGACCGACGGGCTCCGCGCCGGGAACTCCCGCTGCGAGTTCAAGTCCTTCAAGACCTCGTCCGCGTGCCTGGCGGCGGGGCTCTGGTGGCTCGCACGCCGGGCGCTCGGCCAGCGGGCGATCCTCTCGGTCGAGGATCGCGACGGACGCCTCTATTACCAGATCAACCTCTCGGTCCCGGAAGACGAGCGCCAGGGCGCGAAGGGAGCCCACCTCCGGCGTCCCGTGGCGGAGGTCCTGAAGACCACCCGGCTCGACCACCGGGGGTGGCTCTTCGACCTCGCGACCGAGAGCGGGACGTTCCATGCCGGCGTCGGCGATGGGTGGATCCACAACTCGCCGCGCCGCGGCGAGACCTTCGTGACCCGCAAGGTCACGCGCGCGGCCTCGCGCATCAAGCTCGGGCTCCAGAAGAAGCTCTACCTCGGCAACTTGGAGGCGAAGCGCGACTGGGGCTACGCGAAGGACTACGTCGAGGCCATGTGGCTCATGGTGCAGCAACCGAAGGGGGACGACTACGTCGTCGCCACCGGCGAGGCCCACTCGGTCCGCGAACTGTGCGAACGGGCCTTCGGGCACGTGGGGCTCGACTACCAGGACTTCGTCGACATCGACCCGCGCTACTACCGGCCCGCCGAGGTGGATTACCTGCTCGGCGACCCGTCCAAGGCGGTGAAGGCGCTCGGGTGGAAGCCCCGGACGAGCTTTGCGGAGCTCGTGCGCATCATGATGGAGTCGGACCTCGAGCTGGCACGGCGGGAGGAGCGGGCCGGCGGGGGCGGGGCGCAGCCGTAGGGGGCGGCGCGGCGCCCGGCTTGGGGAGGCGAGGTCCGGGGCGCACTGCCTCGTGGTCGGGCCGGCCGGCACGCGGCCCCTTGCTCCGCGGCGCGGCCGACCTCGGCAAGGGGGGAGCCGTGCGGCCGCCAGGCCGTCGATGGTGCGACGCTCGCATCATCGCCTCGGCATGACCGACGCGCGGGAATCGTCCCTTCGGCTGGCGGCCCTCCTGCGATCCGATCAGGGTGCCGTCGCCGACTTCCTGGTCGCGCTGGTGGAGTTCCATCGCGAGCGGCTGTGGGTGCAACTCGGCCACGCGAGCCTGTTCAAGTTCCTTCATCACGAGCTCGGGCTGTCGAACGCGGCGGCCTATTACAGGAAGGTCGCGGCGGAGCTGGCGCTCCGGTTCCCGGAAGTGGTGGAGCCGCTCAGGGACGGGCGCCTTTGCATCACGAGCGTGATCGAGCTCGCCCGGGTCATGACGGAGAAGAACCGGGCCGAGGTGCTGCCGCGCTTCTTCCGGGTGTCGAAGAAGGAGGCGCGCGCCGTGGCGGTCGAGATCCGGCCGATGTCGGTCATCCCGCAGCGCGAGGTACGTGCCCCCCTCGGAGTCGCCGCGTCGTTTCATCCAGGCGAAACGGGAATGACCCACCCCGAAGGAGGGCCCCTCGTGGGCCTCGGCGGAGCCGAGGTGGCGCCCGACGCGGGGAGCACTCCGACTGGGGCCATGCCGACGCAGCCAGTGGCAAGGCCGCCCGTAGCCCCCGCCCCGAAGCCGCGGGTCGCGCCAGCGGGGCCGACGTCGCCCGGCTCGTCGATGGAACCGCTCACCGCGGAGCTGTGTCGTCTGCACCTCACCGTGTCGAAGAGGTTCCTGGCGAAGCTCGATGGCGCGCGCGCGGGCGAATCCCACGTGCGGCGCGGGGCCTCGTCGTCCGACGTCCTCGAGCTGGGGCTCGACCTCCTCCTGGATCGCCAGGCGCGGCGGCGCGGCGAGACCGAACGCCCCCAGGTGAAGCCGCGCCCGTCGAGTCCCGACCACCTTCCCGCCGCCGTGCGCAGGGCAGTCTGGGCCCGGGACGGTGGCCAGTGCCAATGGCCGCTTTCCATGGGGGGAGTCTGCGGATCCACCTTGCGTGTACAGGTCGATCACGTCATCCCCAGGGCGCGGGGCGGGCCCTCCACGGTCGAGAACTGCAGACTGCTTTGCCGGGTCCATAACGACCTGGCTGCCCGGCTCGTCTTCGGTGACGACTGGATGGATGCCTTCACGAGCTGCGCCGACGGATGAGCCGGGCGCAGTGAACGGGGCCCGGTGAACGTGGACGCCGCAAGCGGCGCCCGGAAGAGCACCGGCTAGAAGAACACCCTGGCGTGCGCGCCCGCGCCGCCCGTGGTCCAGCCGCCGCCCGTCTCCAGGCTGCCGCTCACTCCCACCTCGCCGATGCCGATGCGCCAGGTTGCCTGGGCGTCGAAGCCGCCCGTCTTGCCGGTGTACGGCGCGTAGAGGTTCCCGGAGAAGCGATCCCGCAGGAAGACGTCTCCGCGCAGGAGCAGCCTCGCGTCGAGCAGATCGGCCGCAGCGTAGAGGAGGTACTCCCGCCCGTTGCCGCCCATGCGGTGCCCGAGCGGCAGGTCCCCGCGGGTCCAGCTGTAGTACCCATGGGTGTACCAGTTGAGCCCCATGTCGGGCGGGCGGCAGAGGCCGCCCTCCGGAGCGCCCGGCTGGCACACGGTCCCGAAGAAGCTCCACTCGAAGCCGACCGACACCTCCGGGGCGAAGGGCAGGCTCGGGACGAGGAACCCGGCGTCGATGCCCGGCGCCGAGTACCAGGCGCCGCCGTTGTCGTCGCCGCCCCAGTCCAGGTAGAGCGTGACGGGCACCCAGTCCTCCGTCGGCAGGCGGTAGCGGCCCGCGACCGAGTAGACGTTGTTCTCCGTTCCGTTGCCCCGGTAGGTGATGGCCTTCGCGAAGTCCTTCCAGGTGAAGGGGCTCCCCGTCGCCTGCTCCCAGGTCTCGCTCCCCATCATCACCCCGCTCTGGATGGAGAAGGTGAGGCGGGGAACGGGCTGGTACTGCAACGACCACTGCCAGAGCAGCGTGCCGTAGTCGTGATGCGGTGGCCGGAGCAGGCCGAGGGAGAGGTCGAAGCTGAGGAGCCCGATGTAGATGTCGACGGGCCGGAAGATCTGGAACTCGACCTGGTCGCGGAGGTTCCCTCCCCCGATCACCACGCCGCCGCCGGGAGCGGCGAATCCCGTCTGCCCGGGCACCCGCCCCACGGAGAGCGACACCGGCCCGACGCCGGTGACGAGCGCCCCCGCCCAGGTCACCTCGTCCGTCGTGGCCGCGACGACAGCCTGGAGGGCCAGGTAGTCCGAGATCGCCCCGGCCGCCTCGGCGGCGACGAAGGGTGCGGACTCGTGCGGCGGGGTGAGCGACCAGAACGCCGGCGGCGTCTCGGGCGGAGCCGGCGTGAGCCCGTTCCACTGGTAGCCGGCCGACGCCTGTCCGCCGACGAACCTCCAGAGCCCCTTCTCGTCGATGCCCCGCCACTCCTGCTGGAACTTCTCCTTCCAGCCCTTCGCCAGCGCGGCCATGGCCGGCCGCTCGGTCTCGGCACGGCGGGCGCCCTCCTCGAGCGCCGCCCAGACCATGTACATGGGCGCCGCCTGGCTGGCGGGCAGCCAGCCGGTGACGAGCCCCACGCCGTCGAGCCGGACCGCGGCCCGCACCGCCCAGTGATCCGTGGGGAGGAGCGCGGAGACGCCGAACTTCGGCAGGGGGCGGTCCTCGGCAGCCATCGCCGCGCCCGGGCCGGCGAGCAGCGCGGCGGCGACGAGCGGGAGCCATCTCTCGCTCACGCCGGCCCCCGGAAGCGGGAGTGCACCGCCGCCGAGGCGGCAAGTGCGAAGAGGAGCGCGCCGGTGACGGAGAGCGCGGCGGAGAGGCCCGTGAAGCCCAGGTAGGCGACCAGCACCGCGCCCGTCGAGATGGCGATCCCGTCGAGCACGCCGGAGCGGTGACGCCCGAACAGCAGGAACCCCTGCAGCGCCACCGTGCCGGCGGCGAGGACGAGGTGGGCGCCCCGGCGGTGAAAGGCGGTCTCGATGGCGTCCCAGCTCGCCCCGGCGACGGCGAGCGCCAGCACGACCGCGCCGATGGCGAGCGCCAGCACAGCGCCCGCGGCGGCGTCCTTGGCCCGCCGGGCCTCCTCGCGCCGCTCCTTCGTGTGGAGGTCGACGAGCGCCTCGAGGGCGCTGTTCCCCATCTCCGCCGAGACGACGACCATCACCGCCAGGACGAGCGCGAGCCGCGACGGGAGCGGCAGCGCCACCTCCGCGCCGAGGAGCCCCACCGCGCCCCCGGCGAGCACGTGGACCTTCATGTTCCGCTCGCGGGCCGTGACCTCGACGAGGCCGCGGAAGGCGTGTCCGAAGCTCGCGGCGAGTCCGGTGGGCATGGGCGCGTTATCCTATCCCGACGGACCGTCGAGGGAGAGCCCCCATGGAAGGCAGGATCGAGCAGGAGTTCGTGGAGTCGGAGGCGCTGTCGGGGAACCCGCTCGGCGACCCGGCCCGCCGTCCGGTGTACGTCTACCTGCCACCGGGCTTCCGTCCGGGGCTCCCGGCCGTCTACTTCCTCCACGGCTTCACCGGCAGTGCCCAATCCTGGGTCGGCTTCCCCGGCTTCGGGCTCACCGTCCCCGAGCGGCTCGACCGGCTCGTGACGGCGGGCGCCCTGCCGCCGGCGGTGGGAGTCTTCGTCGACGGCTGGACCTCGCTCGGCGGCAGCCAGTGGCTGAACAGCCCCGCCATCGGGAACTACCGCGACTACCTGGTCCGGGACGTGGTCTCCTTCGTGGAGGGGCGCTTCGGCACCCTCCCCCGCGCCGCGGCCCGCGCGGTCGTCGGCAAGTCGTCTGGAGGGTACGGGGCCCTCGTGATGGGGCGCCACCACCCCGACCTGTTCGGCCACGTGGCGAGCCACGCCGGGGACGCCGGCTTCGAGTACTGCTACCTGCCCGACTTCCCCCGCACGGCCGGGGCCCTCCTCGGCACCGACGCGGCCGCCTGGCTCGACGGGATGCGGCGCCGCGCCCGGGAGACGAAGATGCGGGGGGACGACCACGCGCCGCTGAACGTCCTCGCCATGGCCGCCGCCTACTCGCCGCGCCCCGGCGCCCCGGCGGGCCTGGAGCTTCCCTTCGAGCCGGAGACGGCCCGGCTTCGCCCCGCGGTCTGGGAGCGCTGGCTCGCACACGACCCGGTCCGCTTCGTCCCGGCATCCCTCCCCGCCTTCCGGCGGCTCGGGAGCGTCTTCCTCGACTGCGGCACCCGGGACGAGTTCAACCTGCGCTGGGGCGCCCGCATGGTCGCCGAGGCGCTCCGGCAGGGAGGCGTGGACGTCGTGCACGAGGAGTTCGACGACGGCCACCGCGACGTGAACTACCGCTACGACCGGTCGCTCTCGTACCTCCTGCCGCGGCTCGCGCGCGGCTGACGGGGAGGGCCCGACGGCCACCCCATTTGCCAGCCCCTCCGGGGTGGTTAGCTTGCCTCCATGCGCACCCCCGCCGAGACCACCTCCGCTCCCGACACCGCCGAGTTCCGCGACTTCGTCGTCGCGGGCGGCTGCGCGGTGTGCGAGGGGCCCATGACCGTTCGGGCCAGCCCCGGCGCGCTGCGCGGCTACTGCCGCCCCTGCGGCTGGATCTCGCGGCCCCTCGTCTGGCAGCAGGACGGCCGGGCGCTCGTGGCCTACCCGCCGCTGGCGGCCGCGTAGCCTCCGCGGCTATATAGTCCGCCGCTCATGTCCCTCACCGTCCAGTCGGGCGCCACGCTCGCCTTCGAACGCTTCTGGAAGTGGCTGAAGCACCACCCGAACTGCATCCTGCGGGCGGGCACCACCGACTCCTGGTTCTACGACCAGGACGACCTCCACTGGCACCTCGAGGAGGACCCGGACCGGCACCCGTCGGTCCAGCTCATCCGGGGCAAGCAGGTCCTCGCCGAGATGGTCCTCGACGTCCGCGACGTGGTCTTCGTGCAGTCCACGCTCGACTCGGAGGAGGACGGCGAGCGGCGATTCCTCTTCGAGGTCGTCGGCGGCGACCGGGCCGAGCCCTACGCCGTCTACCACTTCCTCGTCGCCCACGGCTTCGAGGAGGAGCCCCACGCCGGCGGCCTGAAGCACTGACCACGGCGGCGCCAGCCGGGGCGCGGCGCCCTACGGCGGCCCTGCGAAGATCGCCCTGTCCGGCCACCAGGTGAGCTGCACCTGGGCGTTCAGGTTCCACGCGACGGGGAGACCGTCGTGCGCGCTCCGCTTGTAGAGCCCGGCGCTCGCTCCCAGGTCGAACGCCCCGAAGGAGCGGAGGTAGCGGGCGCCGCCCCCGATCTCGACGTCGTTCTGGCCGTCGGCTCCCTGGGGAGGTCCGAACATGTAGTAGACGTCGTTCCGGCGGGTCCGCTCCAGCCAGCCGCCGAACCAGCCGGCGGGCGCGAGGACGTCGGCGCCGAGGTACTGCGACGAGGAGCCGGGCCCCATGGCCGCGCCGAGGATCTGCCCGCCGCTCGTGTAGCCGGTGTTGCCGCCGTGCACGTAGTACGACGTGGGGTTCGGCCGCCACTCCCGTGACGGCCGCGGGACGTTGTTGTCCGAGATCTCGAGGAGGAGCCGCACCCAGTAGTCCTTCCCCAGGAACACCTTCTGGAGGCCGAGCGTGTAGCCGGCGGAGTGGTCGAGCTCCTTGTAGAAGTCGTTCCAGCTCCCCCAGGCGTCCTCCCGGGTCCACTCCCCGTAGACCTCGACGCCGGCGGGCGGGAAGACCCAGCGACCGTACCCGCCGATGAGCGTGTTCGAGTTGCGGTCTTCTCCCCCACCGGTGAGTTGGGAGGAGACGTTCACCGCCACGACGCCCACGTAGAGGCCGCGCACCCAGCGCAGCTCGAAGTCGCCGGTGAAGGCCCCGAACCACGCGGCGTCCTGCGTGTAGAAGTACTTCGACCGGCTCACCTGGCCGAGCCAGAAGTTCGCCTCGAGGTTGCCGACCCAGACGTCCACCGGTCGCACGGTCCCCACGTAGGCGTGGGGGAAGCCGGGCGCGGTGTTGGTCATGAGGAGCGAGCTTCGCTGCCCCGGCCCCCACCAGAGGTTCTCCGTGGAGACCCCGATGCCGAATCCCGCGTAGTCGAGCTGCACGTAGCTCTGCCCGAGCGACGCGGTCCAGTAGTTCGAGCCGCCGAACTGCTGCGGCACGTCGAGCCCCGGCCCGTAGTACGGATTCGCGTAGGCGAGGTTCCCCGGCAGCCCGGTCGGCAGCGTCGGGAAGGGCGCGTTCTGCTGCCAGGCCACCGAGGGAACGAGGGCGGCCGACAGGATCCCCCAGCGGAACTGCACGCCGGCGGTGAGCTGGGAGGAGATCCCCTTCCCCTGCCAGACGAGGCCGTCGTTGGCGCTCGACGGGTAGCCCGTGTTCACGTAGAGGCCGAGCGTGGCCGGGACGAGGTCGAGGCGGAGCCCGGCGGGGACCGGCGCCGCGGTCCGCCCCATGGGCAGCCTCGGACCGTCCGCGCAGAGCGGGATGCCGCGGTCCCCCGGGCGCTGGAAGAGGTCTGGACGCAGCGGCGCCGCGCCGACGTCCTGGGCCATGCGGGCGAGGTCGGCCCAGGCGGACCCGATCCCGTAGGCCTGGAGCACTTCCCCGCCCAGCCTGCAGCTCGGGCCGTTCGGGTCGGTCTCCACAGGAGCGGCGGCCTCGACGGGATCGACGGGAGGGACGGGCTCGTCGGCCGCCCGGGCGGCCATGGCGACGGCCACCACCCAGGCCGCCACCCCCGTTCGAAGCGCGAGTCGTCGGCGGCGGGCGGGAGCGGGCATCCCCTATTCTTCCGTCACCTGCTTGAGATTCGCGAGCCCCTTCTCGAAGTCGCCCCCCACCATCTTGTCCATGTCCATGAAGAGGGCGAAGAGCTTGCCCACCCAGTCGTGGGTCCCGGTCATCGTCCAGGTGACGCGGGTCTGGGCTGCGCCCTCGCGCGCGAACTTGAAGGTGGTCTCGCTCGTCTGCTCCCAGGGCTTCAGGAACTCGAGCTTGATCTGGACGAGGTCGTCCTTCAGCGCGCCCGTCATGGTCATGCGCCCCTCGCCCACCTTGTCGTTGCCCTTCCAGTGGTAGACGGAGCCGACTCCCCCCTTCGGACCCGCGTAGTCGACCGCCATGTTCGGGTCGAGCTTGGCCCAGGGCGACCAGCGGGACCACTTCCGGAAGACCACGACGTTCGGGTAGACGTCCTCGACCGGGGCGTTCACGACGGCGCTCCGCTCGATCCTGTAGGTCGAGGGGCGGGAGGCGACGAAGATCGCGGCCAGGAAGGCCACGGCGACGAAGACGGCGAGGATCTTCTTCAGCATGGCGGCACCCTATAGCACGGCTGGAACGGGTCAGACCCCCCTGCTATGGGAGACGTCCCCGAGGGGTGCCTGCACGTGTCCGACTTCGTCCATCTCCACCTCCACACGCTCTACTCGCTCCTCGACGGGGCCATCCGCATCGGCGACCTCACCCGCACGGTGAAGGAGCGGGGGATGGACACCGTCGCGGTCACCGACCACGGCAACCTCTTCGGCGCCATCGACTTCTACAAGTCGGCCAAGGCGGCCGGGGTGAAGCCCATCCTGGGGATGGAAGCCTACGTTGCCGGCCCCAAGGGGCGAAAGGACCGCAGCGAGCGGGTGAGCCGCCACCTCATCCTGCTCGCGAAGGACGCCGAGGGCTGGGCGAACCTCCGCTACCTCTCGTCGATGGCCTACACCGAGGGCTTCTACTACGACCCCCGCATCGACAAGGAGCTCCTCCGGAACCACGCGAAGGGGCTCGTCGGGCTGTCGGCCTGCCTGGGCGGCGAGGTGCCCCGCCTCTGCCACAAGGGCGACATGGACGGCGCCCGCGCCGCGGCCCGCGAGTACCGCGACATCTTCGAGCCGGGCAGCTTCTTCCTCGAGGTGCAGTCGAACGGCATGGCCGAGCAGGCGGTGGTGAACGACCGGCTCGCCGAGATCGCCGAGGGCGAGGGCATCCCGCTCGTCGCCACCGCCGACGCCCACTACGTGAACCGCTCCGACGCGAAGGCGCACGAGGTCCTCATGTGCATCGCGTCGAACAAGACGCTCTCCGACCCGCGCCGCATCCACCACCAGACCGACGGGCTCTTCGTGGCCTCGCCGCAGGACATGGCCCAGGCCCTCCCCCAGTTCAAGGAGGCCATCGCCAACACCGCGCGCATCGCGGCCATGTGCAACGTGGAGCTGAAGCTCGGCGAGAACAAGCTGCCCCGCTTCCAGCTGCCCGACGGCGTCACCGAGAACGACTGGCTCGCCCGGCTCGCCCGGGACGGACTCGACCGGCGCTTCCGGGAGATCGAGGGGAAGTACCCCCACGACCGCGACCTCTACCGGGAGCGGCTCGAGACCGAGGTGGGGATCATCCAGAAGATGGGCTTCGCCGGCTACTTCCTCATCGTCCAGGACTTCATCAACTGGGCGAAGACGCGCGAGGTGCCGGTGGGCCCGGGGCGCGGCTCCGGCGCGGGCTCCATCGTGGCCTGGTCGCTCCGCATCACCGACCTCGACCCCATCCGCTGGAACCTCCTCTTCGAGCGCTTCCTCAACCCCGAGCGCGTCTCGATGCCCGACTTCGACGTCGACTTCTGCCAGGACCGGCGCGACGAGGTCATCCACTACGTGGCCGACAAGTACGGCAAGGAGAACGTCGGGCAGATCATCACCTTCGGCTCGCTGAAGGCGCGCTCGGTGATCCGCGACGTGGTCCGCGTCATGGGGCTCCCCTTCGCCGAGGGGGACCGCATCGCCAAGCTCGTGCCCGAGCCGGTGCAGGGCAAGGTGAAGCCGCTCAAGGAGTGCCTGGAGATCGAGCCGCGCCTGGCCGACCTCTACGACAAGCCCACCGTGGTCCGGGAGTGGACCGAGCCCGACGGGACGCAGCGCCGGGCCACCACGAAGGACGTCCTCGACGTCGCCATGGCGCTCGAGGGGCTGAACCGCCAGGCCGGCCTGCACGCCGCCGGCGTGGTCATCGCCGACAAGCCGCTCTGGGAGTACGTCCCGGTCTACAAGGACGACAAGTCGTCGATGCTCGTCTCGCAGTTCTCCAAGGACGACGCGGAGAAGGCCGGGCTCGTCAAGTTCGACTTCCTGGGGCTGAAGACCCTCACCGTCATCGACGAGGCCATCAAGCGGGTCCGGAAGAACCACCCCGACCAGGCCGCGCTCACCGCCGACCAGATCCCCATCGACGACCCGGCGGTCTACGAGCTCATCTCCCGCGGCGACACCGACGGCGTCTTCCAGATGGAGTCGGAAGGCTTCACCGCCATGGTGACGAAGATGAAGCCGTCGTGCTTCGACGACGTCATCGCCGCCGGCGCCCTCTTCCGCCCCGGCCCCCTCGACCAGAAGCTCGAGGACGGGCGCACCATGGTCGACGTCTACATCGACCGCAAGCTGGGCCGGGAGAAGGTCCGCTACCCCCACCCCAAGCTCGAGCCCATCCTCAAGGAGACCTACGGCGTCATCGTCTACCAGGAGCAGGTGATGCAGATCTCGCAGGTCCTGGCGGGGTACAGCCTGGGCCGCGCCGACCTGCTCCGCCGCGCCATGGGGAAGAAGAAGGCCGAGGAGATGGCCAAGGAGCGGGTCGGCTTCCTGGCCGGCTGCGTGGCGAGCGGCGTCGACGAGGCGGTGGCCGGCTCCATCTTCGACATGATGGAGAAGTTCGCCGCCTACGGCTTCAACAAGAGCCACTCGGCGGCCTACGGCTTCCTCACGGTGCAGACGGCGTGGCTGAAGGCCCACTACCCCGTCGAGTTCATGGCCGCGCTCCTCACCAGCGAGGCCGCCAACACCGACAAGGTGGTGGCCCACATCTTCGGGGCCCGGCAGTCGGGCATCGAGGTCCTGTCACCTTGCGTGAACGAGTCGATGGCCAGCTTCACGGCCCACGTGTCCAGGCCGCGGGCGGCGGGCGATGCGGAGGGAATTGCCGCCGGCAAGCCGGCGGCTGCAGGGGGCCGGATCCGCTTCGGCCTCGGCGCCGTGAAGGGCGTGGGCGACAGCGCCGTCGAGGCGGTGCTCGCGGCCCGCGCCGAGGGTGGCCCGTTCCAGAGCCTCTACGACTTCTGCTGCCGCATCGACCCCCGCCGGGTGAACAAGAAGGTCATCGAGGCGCTCGTGAAGAGCGGCGCCTTCGACTTCGAGGGGGTGCCGCGCTGGAAGCTCGCCGCCGGCATCGACGCGGCGCTCTCGGCCGGCTCCTCGGCCCACGCCGACCGGCAGAGCGGACAGGTGAGCCTGTTCGGGGCCGTGCCCACCGCCGAGGTGAAGCCCCGCTACCCGGAGCCGGGCGACCGGGTCGGCGACGTCGACGTCTCGGAGTGGCCGGAGCGCGTGCGGCTCGCCGCCGAGAAGGAGGCGCTCGGCTTCTACATCACCGGCCACCCGCTCGCCGGCTACGAGAAGGAGGCGCGGCGCTACGCCTCCACGAACTGCGCGCAGGTCCAGCAGAAGCGGCAGGGGGACAAGGTCTCGGTGGTGGGCGTCGTGCGCGACCTGCGCGAGCGCCAGAACAAGGACAAGGGCACCCGCTTCGGCTTCTTCGCGCTCGAGGACCTGTCCGGATCGGTCGAGGTCATCTGCTGGGGAGGGCGCGCCGCCCAGGGGAACCGCCCCGCCCAGAGGGGCTGGACCGACTGGGAGATGCTCGTGAAGAGCGACGAGCCGCTCCTCGTGCACGGCGAGGTGCGGGTGAACCAGCGGGACGAGGAGCACCCCACCTGCGAGATCGTGGCGAGCGAGATCGAGCTGCTCTCCCACGTGCGCAACCAGAAGACCTCCGAGGTGGTGCTGCGCATCGACGCCGACCGGCTGCGCCCGGAGACGGTGGCCCAGCTGCGCACGCTGCTCGGCCGCCACGCCGGCACCTGCCCGGCGAGCGTCCGGGCCGTCATCCCGGAGCGCAGCGAGACCCGGCTCAAGGTGAAGGAGAAGGTCTCCCCCTCCGACGACTTCATCGAGGCGGCGCGGCGGCTCGGGTTCGAGGTGGAGCTGCGGTAGGGCGCGCCCAGGCGAGGAGCGCGAGGAGCACGAAACCCGCGCCCGCCGCCGACACGCCGGTCCAGCCGAAGCGGGACCAGGCGCGCACGCCGAGCCAGGTCCCGAGCGCGCCGCCGGCGAAGTACGACACCATGTAGACCGTGTTGCGGCGGCTGCGCGCCGCCGGGTCGAGGGCGTGGATGCGGGCCAGGTTCCCCACGTGGGCCGACTGCACCCCCACGTCGAGCAGCACGACGCCGAGGACGAGGCCGGGGAGCGTCCGCCCGAGGAGCCCGAGGACGCCGAACGAGGCGAGCGCGAGGAGGAGCGCCACGCCGGTCGCGAAGCGGGCGCCGCGCCGGTCGGCGAGCCGACCCACGAGCGGGGCCGAGAACGCACCGGCGAGCCCGATGAGGCCGAAGAGGCCCGCCTCCGGGGCGCCCCAGTGGTAGGGCGGGGTCTCGAGGAAGAAGGCGAGCGTCGTCCAGAAGACGCTGAACGCGCCGAAGATCATGGCGCCGACGAGGGACGGCTGCCGCAGCTCGGCCTCGGTGCGCACGAGCGGCACGAGCGAGGCGAGGAGCTCCCCGTAGCGCACCCGGCGCTCCGGCGGCGAGTGCGGGAGGAGCCGGCGGAGCGCGAGCGCGAGCACCACCATCCCGGCCGCGGCGAGGGCGTACACGGCCCGCCAGCCCAGCGCGCCGCCCACGAGCCCCGAGATGGTGCGGGCGAGCAGGATGCCGGCCAGAATGCCGCTCATGATGAGCCCGATGACCCTGCCCCGCTCCGTGGGCGCGGCGAGGTGGGCGGCGAGCGGCACGGCGACGTGCGGCACGACCGAGAAGAAACCCACTGCTAGACAGGCGCTCGACAGGGTGACCACGCCGGGAGCGGCCGCCGCGGCGAGGAGCGCCGCCGCGGAGGCGCCGACGAGGAGCAGCACGAGGCGCCTCCGCTCCACCGCATCGCCGAGCGGAATGAAGAGGAAGAGCCCGATGGCGTAACCCACCTGCGTCAGCACCGGCACCCAGCCGACGGCGCGGGCACTGACCCCGAGGGAGCGGGCCATCTCGGGGAGGAGCGGCTGGGCGTAGTAGAGGTTCGCGACCGTGGCGGCCGCGGCGACCGCGAGCAACAGCACGAGGCGCGGGGAAATCCCTTCCGGATCGGGGATATCGTTCGCTTGCTCGAGTTCTCCTGCGCCCATCCCCACCTTTCTGGCACGGCGACGCCGTCCTCACTACACCCATCTGGGACTGACCCTCGTTCTGGGTACCCGGCACTCCCGAACGTAGGTCCGAGTGCTACATTGAGGGCACCAAGGCTTCATCGTAGTCGGGGGGAGGGGAAGACTCATGATGATGAGGGCCAACGCACGGCTCTTGCCCAGAGGAGCGTCGGCGCATTCCGACGCCGATGGCGCACTCCGTTGCGACCGTGCTGGAGAGGACATGCTGCGGGCCTTCTGGCCCAGCGCCGCCGAGGGGATCGGGCTTCCTGCCGAGCTCCGTGGTCTGGCGGACGGGGCGCAGGCCGGGCCTCCCGGGGTCCGGCGGACGCTCATCATGGAGCACGCCGGCGAGCGGCTCCGCGTGGAGGCGACGGCGGTCGGCAAGGGGCGCACCCAGTTCCACCTCTGGCGGGAGCTTCTCCCCGGCGTGGTGGAGAGCCCGGCGGTGGTCGAGGAGGCCACCTCGGACGGCCTGACGCAGCGGGAGCGCGAGGTCGCGCTGCTCGTCGCCGACGGCCTGCGGAGCCGGGAAGTGGCCGAGCGGCTCGCCATCGCGCCGCAGACGGTGAAGAGCCACCTGAAGACCATCTTCGACAAGCTGGGCGTCCGCAACCGGGTCGAACTGGCGCGCCGCCTCTCCTCCCGGTAGCCTCACGAGGTGGTCGAGCTGAAAGACGTCCAGGCGGCGCGGGAACGCGTCCGCGACGCCCTCTATCTTTCGCCGTGCGCCCGCACCGAGACGCTCTCGCGCCTGTCGGGCACTCACGCCTTCCTGAAGCTCGACAACCTCCAGATGACGGGGGCCTACAAGGAGCGGGGGGCGCTCAACAAGCTCCTCACCCTCGGGCCCGCCGAGCGGTCGCGCGGCCTCATCGCGGCCTCGGCCGGGAACCACGCCCAGGCGGTCGCCTACCACGCCGGCCGGCTCGGCGTTCAGGCCACCATCGTCATGCCGGAGACGACGCCCATCATGAAGGTGGCGAACACCCGCGGCCACGGCGCGCGGGTGGTGCTCGCCGGGCTCAACTTCGACGAGGCCTACTCCGAGGCGCGCCGCATGGAGCGGGAGGAGGGGCTCACCTTCGTCCACCCCTTCGACGACGAGGTGGTCATCGCCGGCCAGGGGACGCTCGGCCTCGAGGTGGTCGAGCAGGTCCCCGACCTCGACGCGATCCTGGTCCCGGTGGGGGGCGGCGGGCTCGTCTCCGGCGTCGCCGTGGCGGTGAAGCGGCTCCTCCCCGGGGTGAAGGTGATCGGCGTCGAGGCCGCGGCGCTCGCCTGCATGCAGGCGGCGGTGGAGGCCGGGGAGCTCGTCACCCTCGACGCCGCGAGCACCATCGCCGACGGGATCGCCGTGAAGCGGGCCGGGGAGATCACCTTCGAGCACGTGCAGGCGCTCGTCGACGAGATCGTCACGGTCACCGAGGAGGAGATCGCCTCCGCCATCCTCTACCTCCTCGAGAAGGAGAAGACCGTGGCCGAGGGGGCGGGCGCCGTGGCGGTGGCCGCGCTCATGCACCACAAGCTGCCGCGGCTGCTCGGCAAGCGGGTGGTGTCGGTGGTCTCGGGCGGCAACATCGACGTGAACGTGGTGGCCCGGGTCATCGAGCGCGGCCTCGTGAAGGACGGCCGCCTGGTGCGCATCAACATCCACCTGCTCGACAAGCCCGGCCAGCTCACCATCGTGTCGGGGATCATCTCCGGCCTGCGCGCCAACGTCATCGAGGTGCAGCACTCCCGCGCCTTCTCCGAGAAGTTCGGGGACACGACGCTCCTGCTCACGCTGGAGACACGCGGTCTCGAGCACGTGGAGGAGATCCTGGGCGCGCTGCGGGAGAAGGGCTACCGCGTCGACCAGGTGTGACGCGCCGGCGGCGCGACTACACGACCTCGCGCAGCGCCGCCACGAACCCGTCCACCTGCTCCGGGGTGTGCCCGGCGCCGAGCGAGACCCGCAGCCGGCTCGTGCCGCGAGGCACCGTCGGCGGCCGGATGGCGCGGACGAGGTAGCCGCGCTCCCGGAGGCGCCGCGAGGCCTCGAGCGCCCTCGCCTCCTCCCCCAGGATCACCGGGAAGATGGGCGCCACCACGTCCTTCATGGGGAAGCCGAGCCCCTCGAGCCCCGCCTTCATGCGGGCGGCGAGGGCGGCGAGGCGCGCGCGCCGCTCCGGCTCCCCCTCCAGCACGTCGAGCGCGGCCAGCGCCGCGGCGCAGGCGCCCGGCGGGAGCGCCGTGGTGAAGATGAAGGTCCGGGCCCTCGACGTCAGCCATTCGGTCAGGAGGCTCGACCCGGCCACGAAGGCGCCGAAGCTGCCGAGCGCCTTGCCGAGCGTGCCCATGAGCACGTCGACCCGGTCGGTGACCCCCTCCTGCTCGGCCAGGCCCGACCCGGTCTCGCCGAGGACGCCGGTGGAGTGGGCCTCGTCGAGGTAGAGCATGGCCCCGTGGCGCTCGCAGAGCTCCACGATCTCCCGCAGCGGCGCCGCGTCCCCGTCCATGCCGAAGACCGCGTCGGTGACCACGAGCTTGCGCCGCGCCGTCGACGCGGCGAGGAGCTTCCCGAGCTCCTCGACGTCCTTGTGCCAGTAGCGCTGCACGTCGGCCCGGGAGAGCAGGCACCCGTCGATGATGGAGGCGTGGTTCCACTCGTCGGAGAAGACGGCGTCGCCGCGCCCCACGAGCGCGCCCACCACACCGGCGTTCACGTGGTAGCCGGACGAGAAGAGGAGCGCCGATGCGGTGCCCTTCATCCGGGCGAGCCGCTCCTCGAGGCGGTGGTGCAGCTCGAGGTCGCCGACCACGAGCCGGGCGGCCCCCGCTCCCGCGCCGTAGCGCTTCGTGGCGTCGATGACGGCGGCGCGCAGCCGGGGGTCGGCGGCGAGCCCCAGGTAGTCGTTCCCGCACAGGTTCACGAGCTCGCGCCCGCCGACCTCCACCACCGGCCCCTGCGCCCCGGTGATGGGCTCGAGGCTGCGCCGGAGCCCCTTCTGCTCGAGCGCCTCCAGCTCGGCGGCGATCCAGTCGGTGGGGCGGGGGGCCATCTACGAGCGCACGACCCGCAGCGAGCGCCGTCCCGGCTCGGTGGCCCGGCGGTTCCACTGGGTCTCCGCCGGAGCCTCCCCGTGGAAGGCCCAGTGCTCGGGATCGGGCGTGGGGCGCACGCTCATCCCCTGCCCCGTGATCATCTCCACCACCTGCTCCGGCGTCTTCCCGGCGCTCGTCAGGTAGTTGCCCACCATGGTGCCGTTCGCGCCGGCGCGGAAGATCTCTTCCTGCCGGCCGCCCAGGTTCACCTCGCGCCCGCCCATCACGAAGATGTGGGCGGTGGGCATCATGAGCCGGTAGACCGCCACCGCGGCGAGGCATTCCTCGGCGGTGATGGCCTTCACGTGGGCCATGGGGGTGCCGGGGCGCGGGTTCAGGAAGTTCACCGGGACGCAGTCGACGTCGAGGTCGCGCAGGACGACGGCGAGCTCGACCCGCTGCTCCGGCGTCTCGCCCATGCCCAGGATCCCGCCGGTGCAGAGCTTGAGCCCCATGCCCTTCGCGGTGCGGACCGTGTCGATCTGCTCCTGGAAGGAATGGGTGGTGCAGACGTTGTGGAAGTGGCTGGGGGCCGTCTCCAGGTTGTGGTGCAGGTGCATGAGGCCCGCGGCCTTGAGGCGCGCGATGTCCTTCTCGCGCATGAGGCCGAGCGACGCGCACGGCTCGACGGTGGTCTCGGCCTTGATGAGCCGGATGGCCTCCTCGATGACCGAGAGCTCCTCCTCCCTCGAGATGCGGGTGCCGCTGCAGACGATGGAGAACTCGCGGGCCCCGGCGGCCTCGGCCGCCTTCGCCTGCTCGAGCATCTCCCGGGCCGAGAGGAGGCCGTAGCTCGGGGCGTCGGCCTCCTTGTAATGGGCCGACTGGGAGCAGAAGCCGCAGTCCTCGGGGCAGGAGCCCGACTTGGCGTTGGTGATGCCGCACAGGCTCACCTCGTTCCCGTGCACGGCGTGGCGGACCTGGGCCGCGCGGTCGAGGAGCGCCTCGAACTCCGGACCGTCGGTGAGCCGGATGAGGCGGCGAGCCTCGTCGGCGGAGATGGGCTCGATTCCGGGGGGCAGCGCGGCGCGGGTCTCGCACATGGGGCCGAGAGGATACCCGTGGAATGACCGTCGTCAACCCGGCGCGGCCGGAAGGTTGACGACCGCTGGCGTCAGATGTGCATGGCAAGTTCGCCCCATGGCCCGCCCCGCTCCCCGGCAGAAAAGCGTCTATGCCTGCGCCGAGTGCGGACATTCCTCCCCCAAGTGGCTCGGCCAGTGCCCCTCCTGCCACCGCTGGAACACCCTCCACGAGGAGGTCGTGGCGGACGTGCGGAGTCCCTCGCGCGGACCGGCTCCGGGCGGCGCGACGAAGCCGGTGCCGCTTCGCGAGGTGGTCGCGAGCGAGGAGGAGCGGATCAAGACCGGCATCGGGGAGCTCGACCGCGTCCTCGGCGGCGGGGTGGTCCCGGGCATGCTGACGCTCCTCGGCGGCGACCCCGGCATCGGCAAGAGCACGCTCCTCCTCACCGCCCTCGACCGGCTGGCGCGCCAGGTCGGGAACCGGCCGGTGCTCTACGTCTCGGGCGAGGAGTCGGCCCGACAGGTGAAGCTCCGCGCCGACCGGCTCGGCGTCGATGCCGCGAACCTGCACCTCCTCGCCGAGACCGACGCGTCCCGGGTGCTCCAGGTCGCGAGCCAGCTCGAGCCGGCCATCCTGGCCATCGACTCCATCCAGACCCAGTACCTTCCCGAGCTGGCCTCCGCGCCGGGGACCGTCACCCAGATCCGCGAGGTTGCGGCGCGGCTCATGGGCTACGCGAAGACCACCGAGACCCCCACCTTCCTCGTGGGCCACGTGACGAAGGACGGCGCCATCGCCGGACCGCGGGTGCTCGAGCACATCGTCGACACCGTCCTCTACTTCGAGGGCGGCGGGGCCCACCCCTACCGCGTGCTGCGCGCCCACAAGAACCGCTTCGGTTCGGCGAGCGAGATCGGCGTCTTCGAGATGAAGTCGCGCGGGCTCGCCGAGGTGGCGAACCCGTCGGCCCTGTTCCTCGCCGAGCGGCCGGAGGACGCCGCGGGCAGCGCCGTGACGGCAGCGCTCTCGGGCACGCGCACGCTCCTCGTCGAGGTCCAGGCCCTCGTCGCCCCCACCGGGTTCGGGACGCCGCGGCGCACCGCGCTCGGGCTCGACCCGTCGCGGGTGGCGCTGCTCGCCGCCGTGCTGGAGAAGAAGGTCGGGCTCGACATCCTGGGCTGCGACCTCTTCGTCAACGTGGCGGGAGGCCTCACCCTCGAGGACCCGGCCGCCGACCTCGCCACGGTGGCGGCGCTCGCCTCGTCGTTCCGCGACAAGGTCATCGACCCGCGGACCCTGCTCCTCGGCGAGGTGGGTCTCGCCGGCGAGGTGCGGGCGGTGGCGCAGGCCGAGGCCCGCCTCTCGGAGGCGGCCCGGCTCGGGTTCCGCCGCGCCGTGGTGCCAGCCGGGAACGCCCGGCACGTCGACGCTCCCTCCGGGATGGAGATCCAGGGGGTGGACACGGTCGAGGGCGCGCTGGAGTTGCTCCTGTGACGGGAGACCGCTGCCGCATCTGCGGCAACGCCAAGGGCAATCGCCTCCACCGCGCCCGGGAGATGCAGTTCGGGACCGGGGAGGAGTTCGACTACGTCGAGTGCGCGGAGTGCGGCTGCGTCCAGATCGCGGAGATTCCCGAGGACCTCCAGCGCTTCTACCCCAGCGAGTATCCGCCACACGCGCCGCCGCGAGACCGCCCGGGGGGGCTCGTGGGGCTCCTCCGCCGCCTGCGCTCGTCCCTCCTCTACGGAAGGTCCGGCCAGGGGAGCGGGCTCCCCGTTCCCGGCGCGACCTACCACGAGTGGTTCCGCGGCGCCGGGGTGGGGACGGGCTCGGCCATCGTCGACGTGGGCGCCGGGTCGGGCGCCCTCCTGCGCAAGATGCAGGCGGACGGCTTCCGGAACCTGACCGGCGTCGACCCGTACCTCGCCCAGGAGATGACGGAGCCCGGGTTCGTCCTCCGGCGCGGGCAGCTCGCCGACCTCGAGGGGCCCTTCGACCTCGTCATGATGCACCACTCGTTCGAGCACATCGCCGACCCGGTCGGCGCGCTGCGCGAGGTGGCGCGCGCCATCGGCGAGAAGGGGGTGGCGCTGGTGCGGGTCCCGGTGGCCGACGGCTGGGCCTGGCGCCACTACGGCGTCGACTGGTTCCAGCTCGACGCCCCCCGGCACCTCCACCTGCACACGCGGCGGAGCCTCGCGATCCTGGCAGCGGCGGCCGGGCTCCGCGTCTCCGATGTCGTCCACGACTCGCGGGAGAACCAGTTCTGGGTGAGCGAGCTCTACCGGAAGGGCCTCTCGCTCGTCGATCCGGCCACCTCCCGGCCGCGCCGCGCGGCGGCGCACTTCGGCCGGGCGGAGCTGCGCGAGTTCCGCGCGCGCGCCCGGCGGCTCAACGCCGCGGGAGAGGGCGACCAGGCCTGCTTCTACATGGTCCGGGCCTGAGCCCCGCGACCGGGCCAACGCCGCGGGCCGCGGGCCGCGGGCCCTGGAC
>JBAVCR010000181.1:0-3544 GCA_049586815.1 Anaeromyxobacteraceae bacterium | reverse complement strand
CCCCCCCGTGCCCCCGGCAGCGGCCGGGTCGCTGCGCGGCCGCCCCCTCGGCGAGATCCTGGCGGTGATCGCCGGGATCCCCGCCGAGCGGGTGACCGAGGCGCTGGCGGCCCAGCAGGCCGACCCGGGCGGCGCGCGCTTCGGCGAGACGCTCGTGAAGGCCAAGGTGGCCACCGAGGAGCAGGTGCTGCGGGCGCTCGCCCTTCAGCTCGACCTGCCCTTCCAGGGGAGCATCGACGCGGCCTCGGTCCCCGAGGACCTGGCCCGCCTCATCCCCATCAACTTCGCCAAGTCGGCGCACCTCCTGCCGCTCCGCCGCGAGGGCGACGAGATCCTGGTGGCGGTGGCCGACCCGCTCGACACCGCCGCGCAGGACAACCTCTCGGTGCTGCTCGCCGCGCCGCTCTCGCCGGTGGTGGTGCCCGCCGCGGTGATCGTCGACGCCATCAACCAGGTCTACGACCGCACCGCCGACCGCCACGACCGGCTCATGGAGGACCTCGAGACCACCGAGGACCTCGAGAGCGTGGCCCACGAGCTGGAGGAGCCCGCCGACCTGCTGGAGGCCGACGACGAGGCCCCCATCATCCGGCTCGTCAACTCGCTCCTCTTCCGCGCGGTGAAGGAGCGGGCCAGCGACATCCACATCAACCCCGAGGAGAAGGACATCTCGGTCCGCTTCCGGATCGACGGCGTGCTCCGCGAGGTCATCCGCCCCCCGAAGCGCTTCCAGGCCTCGATCGCGAGCCGCATCAAGATCATGGGCGGCCTGAACATCGCCGAGAAGCGCCTCCCGCAGGACGGGCGCATCCGCATCAAGATCGCGGGTCGCGACGTCGACGTGCGCCTCTCCACCATCCCCACCGCCAACGGGGAGCGCATCGTCATGCGCCTCCTCGACAAGTCGGCGGTGCTGCTCGACCTGACCCAGCTCGGGTTCGAGACCTGGCAGCTCGAGGTGATGGACCAGCTCATCACCCGCTCCCACGGCATCGTGCTCGTCACCGGCCCCACCGGGTCGGGCAAGACCACCACGCTCTACGGCGCGCTCGCCAAGATCAACTCGCCCGACCTCAACATCCTCACCATCGAGGACCCGGTCGAGATCCAGCTGAAGGGCGTGGCCCAGGTGCAGGTCAATCCGAAGATCGAGCTCACCTTCGCGAACGGCCTGCGGTCCTTCCTGCGCCAGGACCCGGACATCATCATGGTCGGCGAGATCCGCGACCTGGAGACGGCCGAGATCGCCATCCAGGCCTCCCTGACCGGCCACCTCGTGCTCTCCACCATCCACACCAACGACGCGGCCGGAGCCATCACCCGCCTCGCCGACATGGGGGTTCAGCCGTTCCTGGTGGCGAGCTCGCTCGTGGGCGTGCTGGCCCAGCGCCTCGTCCGCGTGCTCTGCCCGGCCTGCAAGGAGGCCTACGAGCCGACGGCCGAGGAGCTCTCCCAGGCCAGCATCACGCCGGCCATCCTGGCCCGGGCCGGCAATCCCCGGCACCTCTACCGCGCGGTGGGCTGCCCGCTCTGCCAGCGCACCGGGTACGCGGGGCGCACCGGCATCTACGAGCTCATGCTGGTGGACGACGACGTGCGGCAGCTCATCCTGAAGAACGTCGACTCGGGGACCATCAAGGGCCGCGCCGTGGCGCGCGGCATGATGACGCTCCTCGAGCACGGCGCCTACAAGGTCGCCCAGGGCGAGACCACCGCGGCAGAGGTGCTGTCGGTCACCGCCGAGGACATCTGACGGGGCCCCATGCCGGTGTTCGCGTACAAGGCCCTCGACCAGAGCGGCAAGAACGTGGAGGGGCTCAAGGAGGCCGACTCCCCGCGCTCGCTCCGCACCGTGCTGCGCCGGGACGGCCTCTTCCTCACCGAGGTGGTGGGGGAGAAGGCGAAGAAGGCCGCCTCCCCCGAGGTCAGCGTCCGGCGCTGGGTGGGCGGGCGGGTCAAGGCCGACGACGTGGCCGTGGCCACCCGGCAGCTGGCGGTCCTGGTGAACGCCGGCATCCCTCTCGTCGACGCGCTCACCGCGCTGGTGGAGCAGGTCGACCACGAGCGGCTGAAGCGGGTCCTCTCCGCGGTGAAGCAGCGGGTCAACGAGGGCTCCACGCTGGCCGACGCGCTGGCCCAGCACCCCAGGGCCTTCAACAACCTCTACGTGAACATGATCCGCGCCGGGGAGACCTCGGGCGCGCTCGACGTGGTCCTCTTCCGGCTCGCCGACTTCACCGAGAGCCAGGCTCGCCTGCGGGCCAAGGTCATGGGCACCCTCACCTACCCGGCCGCCATGATGATCATCGGCACGGTGATCATGGGCATCCTCTTCACGGTGGTGATCCCCAAGATCACCAAGGTCTTCGAGGACACCAAGGTGGCGCTGCCCTGGACCACCCGGCTCCTCATCGGGTTCGCCAACTTCGTCCACGACTGGTGGTGGGCGCTCGGGATCCTGGTGGGCATCGGCGTGTGGCTCTTCCTGCGCTGGCGCCGGACGCCGGCCGGCCGGGCCCGCTGGGACGTCTGGATCCTCGACGCCCCCGTGGTCGGGCCGCTGGTCCGCCAGGTGGCGGTGGCGCGCTTCTCCCGGACGCTCGCCACCCTGCTGAAGAGCGGCGTGCCGCTCCTCACCTCGCTCGACATCGTGCGCAACATCGTGGGGAACACCCGGCTGGCCGCGGTGATCGAGGAGGCCCGGGAGTCCATCAAGGAGGGCGAGAGCATCGCCGCCCCGCTCAAGCGGTCCGGGGAGTTTCCACCATTGGTGTACCACATGATCGCCATCGGCGAGAAGTCGGGCGAGCTGGAGGAGATGCTCGGCAACGTGGCCACCGCCTACGACAACCAGGTGGAGACCAAGATCGCCGCGCTCACCTCGCTCCTCGAGCCCCTCATGATCGTGGTGATGGGCGTGGTGGTCGCCTTCATCGTCTTCTCCATCCTGATGCCCATTCTCCAGATCAACACCATCGCCGGAGGCTGAAAGTGACAGCGACCCGCAGCGCCCGCGCCGCCGCGCGCGGCATGACCCTCATCGAGATCCTCGTCGTCATCACCATCCTCGGCATCATCGCCGCCGCGGTGGCGGTGAACGTGGTCGGCCAGCTCGACGAGGCCAAGGTGAAGCAGGCCAAGACCGACCTGCACACCCTCGAGAACTGCCTCGACCTCTACAAGATCGACAAGGGCCGCTACCCCTCCACCGAGGAGGGGCTGCAGGCGGTGGTGACGGCCGGAAAGTGCAAGCCCCAGCTGAAGGATCCCTGGGGGCACAACTACGTCTACCTCTTCCCCGGGCAGGTCCACCCCGAGTCGTTCGACATCAAGTCCTACGGCGCGGACGGCCAGGCCGGCGGCGACGGCACCAACGCCGACATCGTGAACCCGTGAGGCGTGTGCGCCGGGAGCCATGAGCCGGGGAGGTGGCCAGCCGAGGGGCTTCACCCTCATCGAGGTCCTCATCACGGTGGCGGTGATCGGCGTGATGGCGCTCGCCGCCGCGCCCTCGGTGAACGCGTTCACCGGGGCCAACGCGCGC
>JBAVCR010000180.1:0-10048 GCA_049586815.1 Anaeromyxobacteraceae bacterium | reverse complement strand
TGGCGGATCTGCGCGGGGGTGAAGGGTTTGGGGAGGTAGTCGCGCGCGCCTCGCCGGATGGCCTCCACGGCCGTGTCGAAGGTGGCGAACGCGGTGATCACGACGACGTCGAGTCCCGGGCGCTCCGCGAGCAAGCGGGGCACGAGGTCGAGACCACTCTCCGCGCCGAGGCGGAGGTCGCAGAAGGCCAGGTCGTAGGGGGCGAGGCGAAGCGCCTCGAGGGCCGCCGCGACCGATCCCACCTTGTCCGCGCGGGCGCCCGTCCCCTGAATGCACAGGGCGAGGGTGTCCCGGATGTTGGGCTCGTCGTCGATGACGAGGACGCGGAGGGGGGTCGGGCCGGCCGGGGTCATGGACCTGACCACACCATGCCACAGACGCGGGTCCGTGGTTTACTCCTGCCCCGAGGACAGGGGGCCCCATGAGAACCACGCTCGCGCTTGCCGCCGCCGTCGCCGTCGCCGCACTGCTCCACCCGAACGGCGCCTTCGCCCAGGCTTCCAGCCTGGGCGCGAGGCCCATGGAGATGAAGCCCACCGCCACCCCCGGAAAGGCGTCGGCCTCCCAGGCGATGAAGGTGACGGCCACCGTCTACGCCATCGACGTCCCGAGCCGGGTGCTCACCCTCCAGCACGACATGGGCGGGATCGAGACCTTGAAGGTCGGCGACGCCGTCCGGAACCTCGACCAGTTCGCCCCCGGGGACTCGGTCGTCGTCGCCTTCGACCAGGGGCTCGTCCTCGAGTTCCAGCCGGCCGGTGCCGAGTTCGTCGCACCGGAGGCCACCGCGATCCCGGTCCCGGACGACAAGGCGCGGAACTCGGTCGCCTCGGGAGCCCAGCAGATGCGGACCACGGTGACCGTCGCGGCCATCGACGCGAAGAGGCGCGTGGTGACGCTGCAGGCCCCGACCGGGCGGGTCTACAAGGTGAAGGCGGGGCCGGGCGTGAAGCTCGACAGGCTCGCGGTCGGCGACAGGCTCCTCGCCACGTACACCGAGTCGGTGGCCATCCGCCTGGAGAAGCCGAAGGCGAAGTGATCCGGCCGGCGGTCCGCCCGTCCCGGCGTCACCAGTCGAAGAAGTAGGCGAGCCCGGCGCCCACCGAGTACTTGAAGACCTCGTCGGCGGCGGGCTGCGACAGGGCCGGCTGGTACCAGGCCGAGATCGAGACCGTCCGCTCACGGTCCGTGAAGATCCCCGCCGCGAACTTCATGAGCGGGATGAAGGTCCCGCTGACGAAGCTCCAGCCGAGGCGCGTGTCGACGGCCACGTAGGCTCGCCCCGGCAGGTTCACCGCCACGATGGGCTCGAGGATGAGGAGGTTCACCTCGGGGTAGCGGTCGCTCGAGCCCAGCGAGCGGTTCCACTGGACCTGCACGGTGAGCGACACGAGGCGCCAGAGGCCGAGGCCCACCGCGTAGGACGGGACGATGGCCCAGGGGCCGCCGATGGGCGCCGACGACGCCGTCGGCCACTGGATCCCCAGGGCCACGAACTGCTTCACCCCGCCGGCGGTCAGGAAGTTCCAGGCGACGGCCGTCGCGACGGCGCCCAGGCCGAACTGGGACGGCGTCCCCGGCTGGTACGGGAAGAGGCCCAGCACCGGGAGCTTGAACTGGAGCGCGAACTCGTTTCCGCTCCCGAAGACGAACTGCGGGTTGAGGAGCATCCGCCCGCCGTTCCCCTTGCCGCCGAGGGACTGGAAGCTGTCGAGCTGGAAGATGACCTGGCTGCGGGAGAAGGCCACCGCGTCGAGCCCCTGGAGGATCTGCAGCGACTCCTGGACGCGGTCCTTGCTCGTCATCTCGTCGAGGATGTCGACGAAGGCGGCGGCCTCCGCGGCGCGCCGAACGCCCCCGGCGTCGCAGTCGGGGGAGAGCTCCGCCCGGTGCGCCTGGAGGCACTCGAGGATCTCCCCCGCCCCCTTCGGCACCGGGATGCACAGGCGCGCCACGTCGGCCTTGCAGGCCGCCCGGACCGCCGCCACCTTGGATCGCGCCGAGACGATCCGGGTCATCTCGGCCTGGCAGGCCCGGGTGAGCCGGGGCAGCCGGGACTCCAGGCAGTCGAAGACGACCCCGTCCCCGATCGCGATCCGCGAGCAGAACTCGGCGACGTCGGCGCGGCAGGATCTCCCGAACTGCTGGACGGTGTCCCGCGCCTCCTGGTCGTCGGCCTCCATCCGGGCACGGCAGGCGGGCGAGAGCTGGGGCTCGTTCCGGCGCAGGCAGGCTCGCAGCTTCCCTCCCCCTGCCGGCACGTCGGCGCAGAGCCGCTGGACGTCGGGCTCGCAGGGGCTCGGCGCCGGCTCGTCGGCCCACGCCGGGGCCGCGACGAGCGAGAGGACGACCAGGAACGGGCGCACGCCGGGGATGGATTGCATGGTTCCTCTCAGAAGACCTCGCCCGCTCCCAGGTAGATGGCGAACGAGTCGACGCCCACCGCGAAGTCGACGCGGAGGTTCGTGCGCGACTCCTTGCTCATCATGATGCGGGCCCCTACGCCGCCCGCCGGCCGGACGTACTGGAAGAGGTTCACCGACGGTTCGTTGAGGCTCGCGTAGCTGAAGGCCGGGCGGGAGAAGGTCTCGGCGTTCAGGAACACCGCGCCCCCGAGGAGCCCGTTGTCGGTGATCCGGAACCGCCACTCGGCCTCCGCGTAGACCACGGCCGATCCCCGCCACCGCCCCTGGACATACCCTCGCCCCGTGGTCCCGGCCGCGTCCCAGCCGACCGACGGAAGCGTGAGGTAGGGCTGGACGCCGCTCGTCACGCCGCCGGTGAGCACCCAGAAGGCGAGGACGTTCCGGGGGACGTCGGCGGAGAGGCCGACGTAGGCGCGGAGGTCGGCGCCGACCATCGTGCTCCCCTTGCTGCTCCCCAGCCAGGTGGGGAAGCCGCCCAGGGAGAGCCGCGCATAGTAGCCGCGGTAGGCGTTGATGGTGGAGTCGCGGCTGTCGTAGGAGACGTCGAGCGTCAGGCCCACGAGTGAGTACTCGCTCGGGTTGAAGCCGTTGTAGACGCTGTAGGCGTAGTGGCTCGTCACCACGGCCGGCTGCGCCTGGAGGTCGAGCGACTGGTCCACGATGTCGAAGTACCGGTCGATCCAGGGGCCGCCGCCGACGTAGAGGTTGCCCCAGACCCGGCGCAGGACCACCTGGTGGAACCGGAGCAGGTCGAACTTCATGGGCTGCCCGCCCGTGATGGGCGCGGTGGTCCCCCAGCCCGAGATGGAGAAGCCGGTCGACGTGAGCGGCGTCCCGGTGGAGAGCCCGTAGGTGTCCTGGTTGTAGAGGAGGAATCGCCAGTCCCCCACGAACTGCCACTCGTTGCCCGACGTCAGCACCGTGCTCCCGAGCTGGAGCACGAGCTGCTTGTTGGTCGTGAGCAGGACGAGGAGCGAAGCGCTCGAGATGGTGGTGTCGGACACCTCTCCCAGGTAGATGCCCGCCTTCGAGACGACGCCCACGAGGAAGCCGAGCGCCGGGTTGTAGCCGATGGCCGGGATGATGGACGGGTAGAGCACGAAGGGCACCGGCTCCTGCTTCTTCGCCGGCCCGCTCCGGAAGAGGTCCATGATGTCGGCGCGATCCACGTACGGGGCGCAACGTCCATCCGAGCAGACGTTGCCGTAGCCGATCCGCTCCGCGCAGCCCCGGCTGTCCGTGCAGGAGCGATCCGCGTCGGAGCGCCGGGCCTCCTCGGCCACCTCCTCCGGCGGCGGGACGGCGCGGGGGGGCGCCACGACGGACGTCGCGGGAGACGACTCGGTCGCCTGCGCGCGTCCACGGACCGGGGCGAGGGCGAGGCATGCGATCACCACCGCACCGGGGATGGACAGGTACCGGACCGTCTTCGTGCCACCTTGCATCGCTGCGTCGCCCCCCTCGTCCTCGGGAGGGCACATCATGACCGCACCGATGCCGTCCCGGCTCGCCCCCTTCGGGTGTAAGGTGAACGGCGCCCAAGGACCGCCCTCCCCTCCCCCTCGACGAGGTCATCGATGAGCTTCCGCCGCGCCGCCCTGCTCGCACTCGCCGTCCTGCTCCCGGCCCCGTTCGCCACCCGGGGGGCGGACCCGGGGATGGCCGTACGTCCGCAGGACGGAAACCGGATCGTGACCGTCGAGAAGACCGACGAGGCGGGCGTGCTCTCCGGGACGATGACCGAGATCACCTCCGCGCGGGTGCGGTCGGTGGACTTCGGGAAGCGGGAGGTCACCCTCCACGTCTCCGACGGGAAGGTGGAGGTCGTGAAGGTCGGCCCGGAGGTGAAGAACCTCGAGAAGCTCGATCGGGGCGATCGGGTGCAGCTCAAGTTCCGTGGCGGGCTCGTGCTCCGCCGCCTCGCCCCGGGCGACGCCGGCGCCGCCCCCGAGGTGTCGAAGGAGACGAAGGGCACCGGCATCGGCGACGTCCTCGGCGGCGTGGAGACCGTCCGCGGCCACTTCCCCGGGACCGTCTCGGCCGTGGACGCCGCCACCCGGGTCTTCACGATCACGGCGAAGGACGGGAAGCCTTTCTCGGCGCGAGCCGGCACGAGCGTGCCCCTCGACGACATCCGCACGGGCGACCGCTTCGCGGTGACCTTCTCGGCGGCCCTGGCGGTGTCGGTGGAACCCACCTACGAACCGCAGCGATGACCGTCGCCGGGACCGTCCACGTCGTCGACGACGACCCGTCCACGCTCAGGTCGGTCGTGCGCCTCCTGCGGGTCGAGAGCATCGAGGCCTGGCCCTGGTCGAGCCCCACGGAGTTCCTCGCCGGAAGCGGATCGATCGAGGCGCCCGCCTGCCTGGTGCTCGACCTCGCGATGCCGGAGATCGACGGCCTCTCGCTCCAGGAGGAGCTGCTCCGGCGCGGGCACGACTTCCCCATCGTCTTCCTCACCGCGCACGGGGAGGTCCCGGCCTCGGTGCGCGCCCTCAAGGCCGGGGCCCTCGACTTCCTGCTGAAGCCCTTCGTCCCCGACCAGCTCGTGGGCGTGGTCCGCCAGGCGCTCGCACGGAGCGCCGATTCCCGCAGTGCGTCCGCGAACCTGAAGACCCTGCGCGCGCGGCACGCCTCCCTCACCCCGCGCGAGCGGCAGGTCTTCGACCTCGTGGTGCGCGGCTACGCCAACCGGGAGATCTCGGGCGAGCTCGGCGCCGCCGAGAAGACCATCAAGGTCCACCGCGCCCGCGTGATGTCCAAGATGGGGGCCGAATCGGTGGCCGCGCTCGTGCAGCAGTCGATCCTGCTCGGCCTGCTCTCGCCCTCCGCCTAGGGGGCAGTAGCCTGCCCGGCCTCGGGCAGGGCGAAGCCCATCTCGGTCCGCCCCGGCTCCGCGGAGAGGATCCCGATGCGGCCGCCGTGCGCCTCCACGATGGTCCGGCAGATGGCGAGCCCCATGCCGAGCCCGCCCGGGGTCCGCGTGAAGAACGGCTCGAACATGCGCGCGGCCACGTCGGACGGGATTCCCGGACCGGTGTCGGCGACGGCGAGCTCCACCTCGTCGCCCACGCGCCTCGTGCGGAGGACGACCACACCCCGCGGTCCGGCCGAGGCCGCGGCCTCGACGGCGTTCGTCGCGAGGTTGAGCGCCACCTGCAGGATCCGGACGCGGTCGCCCATCACCGGCGGGAGGTCGGGCGCGTTCTCGACCCGGACCTCGACCCCGCGCCGGCCCGCGGCCGGGCGCACGATGCGCGCAGCCTCGTCGGCGACGTCGGCGAGGGAGACCGGCAGCGATTCGGCCGCCTCCCGCCGCAGGTAGGCGCGCATCCTCTGGAGGACGTCCCCGGCGCGCTGCGCGTCGTGCTCGATGTCGGCGATGCTCTCCCGGACGTCCCCGAGCGCCGCGGGCTCGCGGGAGAGGAGCTTCACCGTGGAATGGGCGTTGTTCCGGATGGCGGTGAGCGGCTGGCCCAGCTCGTGCGCGATGGCGCCGGCCATCGCCCCGAGCGACGAGACCCGGTTCAGGTGGGCGACCTGCTCCTCGAGCTCCTTGGCGCGCGCGGTCGCCGCAGCAACCTCCCGCTTGCGCCGGCGCTCCACGAGCAGGCCGACGATGACGATGCCCTGGGCGAACAGCGCCGCGATCCCGCCCAGGATCCACTCCCGGTAACGTTGCCAGAGGGTGGGCTCGTCGAAGAGCACGTCCGTCCCCGCCGGAACGCGGTCCCGCGGGATTCCCCAGCGCTTGAGCGCGCGGGCGTCGACCCGGGCCCGGGTGACCTCCGACGTGGAAGCGGGTATGGCGCCTGGCGACTCGCCGGACAGGATCCGCAGCGCGAGCTTCCCGGCTTCCTCCCCGGCGAGCGCGTAGTCGGTGAGCACGCCCCCCACGATCCCGCGCCCGACGTGGGTGCTCTGGAGGGAGAACATCGGGCGATTGGCGAGCACGGCCAGGTCCTCGGCGGCCTCCGCGGGCACGAACGAGGCCCCGGCCGCATCCTGGACGAGGAGGAGAAACAGGATGACCGCGTCCGGGGGAAGCGTGGCGACCCGACGGGAGAGTTCCTCCATGCTGCGTCCGCAGAGGTCGACCACCTCGATTCCCTCGACGCCCCGGATCTGCTTGCCCATCATGGCGCAGCCGGCCCGCTCGCGCGGCGTCGTGCCGGCGATGAGCGCGACCTTCCGAGTGCCCGGGACGAGCCGCAGGGCCAGCCGCACCGTCCCGACGGGATCGAAGGGCAGGTAGAGCCCGGTCGTTCCCGGCGTCGGCGATATGACCTCCATCCCCGACACCACCTCCAGGAAGACCACCGGGACCCCGGGCCAGGCTTCCGGGTCCTCGCGGAGGAAGCGCACGGCCTCGCTGCCCGCGGCCAGGATGAGATCGACGTGGACGCCCTGGTACTTGGTGCGGATCCACTCCCGCTGCCGGTCCTGCGTCCCGGGCCTCTCGTAGCGGGGGCCGGCCAGGTGCTCGACGTGGTAGGTGACGCCTTCCGGAACGGCCTCGAGCGCCTTGCGAAGCGCGGCCATCTCGATCTGGAACGACGGCCACGACGGCTCGGACTGGGAGATCACGAGCACCGACTTCGGAGCCGCGAGGGCGGTCGCGGGGAGCGCGATCGCGGCGAGCGCCGCTGCCAGGAGTCCCGTCGTCGCGAGGTACCGCACCGGGCGCCGCACCCGGGAATCCTACCGCGCCGGGGCAGTCGCGGGCGCGGGCGGATCGACGCGCAGCCTCGCAGAGCCGGTCTTGCCCTCGGTCGTGGCGGTGATGGTCACCTCGCCCCGGCGGAGCGCCCGGATGGCGCCGGAGGAATCGACCGTTGCGATGGACGGGTCGCTCGAGGTCCAGCGGATCGTGCAACCCGGAAGCGAGTTCCCGGCCGCGTCGGAGGGCGTGGCGTGGGCGCGGGCGAAGGTCTCGGCGCCGGGCGAAAGGCGCTGGATCGTCACCGGCACGCTCGCGACCGGGGTCCCCTGGAATACCCGCAGGTTGGACCACGCGACGTCGGTCGTGCCGTCTTCGACGCTGATCGCCCCGAAGGTCAGGGTGTCCGAGCCGGGGTCGCAGAAACCGCCGCGCGTGGAGATCTCCGTCCCATCGACGAGATACCTGACGCTGCAATTCTCCCGCGAGCCCTCCACACGGATGGTCCTCCAGCCTGGGGAGCCCGCGAAATCCAGGTTGCCCCCGCCAAACCGGGTGGGCAGGTCGAAAGGAACGAACTCCAGGGACTGCCTCCCCTTGGCGTCCAGCGGCGCCCAGAAGTCGACCTGCAAGGCGTAGCGGTCGACGCCGGCGGGAAGTGGAATCGGCACCTGGAGCGTCGCGGAATCCGAAGTCTGCCTCCAGGCCGTGCGCCCGTGGACGATCGCCGCTCCCTGCCCTTCCGCGCCCTCCCGTCCGCCGTACAGGAGGCGGTACCCGTCCGGCGGAGGAGCCATGTCGGAGGCGTGGACGAGTTGCCACTCGGGGCCGGCCACGACGATGGAGTTTGACCCCTCCGCGTCCCGGGCCGAGGCCGCGATCTGGGCCGTGCCCGGCGCGCGGCCCGTAATGGCACCCTGGGCATCGATGGCGACGATGCCTCCTGGGGTGGAGCGCCACGTCGTCGACTCCAGGGGTTCACGCTTGCCGTCCGGCAGGACGGAGAACGCGGTCACGTGGGTCCTGCCCCCGATCCCGATGATCGGTGCCGCCAGGGTCACCGAGAGCGCCGGTGCGGACTTCGTGGCCGGTCTCGCGATTCGTGCAATGAGGAACGCGACCGAGGCCGCGACCATGAAGGTCGCAAGGACGGCGATGGCCCGGGTGGGCCTCGCGCGATGGCCCGGCCCTGGCGCTGACGTCGGCGCGGGGACGTCGGGGGCCCGCTCCCGGATCCGCTCCAGCTCGCTCCGGACCTCCGCTGCGGAGGCGGGACGGCGCGACGGGTCGGAGTCGAGCAGGCGCTCCACGAGCCTCGCCAGGGTGGGCGATGCCTTCAGCCTGCGAGCATCCGCCTGTGCGTCGTCGCCAGGCTTCTTCCCGGAGAGCATGAGGAGGAGCAGGGCCCCCACGCCGAAGAGGTCGCTCCTTGCGTCCTCGGGTTCTCCCCGCAACCGCTCGGGCGGCGCGTAGCCCGGGGTCCCGGCTGACGTGGGAACCGGAGCATGCGTTCCAGCGAGGGCGCGGGAGAGGCCGAGGTCGAGGAGCTTCACCGCTCCATCGTCGCAGAGGAAGACGTTCGCCGGCGTGAGGTCGCGGTGCAGGATGCCCTTGCCGTGCGCGTGCTCGAGGCCACGCAGGACCTCGATGGCAACGCGCAGCGCCTCGCCGGCGGCGAGCGGCCCGACGCGAGTCGCGTCCCTTACCGACCTTCCGGAGAGAAGCTCCATGACGAGATAGGGGCCATGCTCGCTCCGCCCCACGTCGAAGAGCGTGACGATGTTCGGATGCGACAGATGGGCCGCGGCCTCCGCCTCCGCGAGCGCGGCCTCGTCCGCGTCGGCGAGTGCGTGGTGCTCGACCGCCTTGAACGCCACGCGCCGCTTGAGTCGCGTGTCGCGCGCCTCCCAGACCGACCCGAAGCCGCCGCGTCCGAGCTCGCGGACGAGCTCGAAGCGGCCGACCACGGCCCCTGCGTGAAGTGCGCCGTCCCAGGAAGACGCGGTGGCTCCGTCCTGGGCAAAGACCTCCCGGGCGAGGCGGGTGAGTGTACCCTCCTGGGTCGGCACGGCCTTGGTATCGCACGGGTCGAGGGGTGTCACAATGGCCGCCCCGGCTCGTCTTTGGGGAGCAGTCAGAAACCCTCGACTGGGGAACGACCTTGCGATCGATGGTCGTGGCGATGCTGACGGGAGCCGCACCTGGAACGCCGTTGCTGGCAGGCTCCCATCCTGCACCCGCTGCGGCCGATGCCGCGGTCGTGGCGTGGGACACCTGCGGGAGCCTGGCGGCTCGATGAAGCCCTCGAGTTCCTGGACGTGGTTCCTGGGCGCCGCGATCGCCGGCATCGGCGTCGGCCTGCTTCTTGGCCGCACGGGTTCGCCCGGTGTTGGCCCGTCAGTCGCGTTCGCCGACGTGAACGAGCCGCCAGCGGCGCCAACCCCCAGGGTTCCGACCCCATCCATTCTGCCCGGAAGCGATCTTCCGATTCCCGACACAGGGGAGGAGCGACCTGCACCAGCAATCTCGCCTGACTCACGGCCGGTTGCCGACCCGATGGCCACCGCGGTGGTCAACGAGTCCGCTCCCGCGCGCGACGAATGGACTTCGATCCCGATCGACAGGGCCGCTGGCGAGACGCTCGGCAGCTTCCCCACCCGGCAAGCCTTCTCGAAGGGCATGCGCAACGTGAGACCGGTCGGTGCCTGTGTGAAGCAGTGGCCAGCCCCGCCTGGGCTCGACATGGTCGAACTGGATGTCGAGCTGCGCATCCGTTCGGCGGAAGGCGAGCTCGTCATCGAGGACGCGGCCATCATCGAGGGCAACGTCGCCGACGCGGTACTCGAGGGGTGCGTGATCTCTGGGTACCGCGGGCGCCGCATCCCGGTCGCCGGGGTGGAGCCCGGGCGTATCTACCGGATAAAGTGGGGCGGTACGGTGGGGCTCCGGTAGCTGCTCG
>JBAVCR010000179.1:0-4446 GCA_049586815.1 Anaeromyxobacteraceae bacterium | reverse complement strand
GCCCGGGTCGGCGCCGGGCGGGGTGGCGAGCGCCACCAGCGCCCAGAGCGGCCGGCCTCCCATGGCGGCGAGGTCGGAGAGGTTCACGGCGAGCGCCTTCCAGCCCACGTCCTCCGGGGCGAAGGCGGGCGTGAAGTGCACCCCCTCCACCACCGCGTCGACGGTGGCGACGAGATCCTCGCCGCGCGGGGGGCGCAGCACGGCGGCGTCGTCGCCGATGCCCACCAGCACCCCTTCGCCGCGGGTGAACGGCCGGGTGAAGCGCTCGATGAGCCGGAACTCGCCGCGCGGGGCCAAGGGCGGCTACCCCGCCGCGGCGGTGGGGCCGGTGCGCACCGCCAGCGCGGCCGGGCCGGAGGCCATGACCGGGAGGGTGACGGTGAAGGTGGTCCCGGCGCCCGGGGTGGAGGCGACCCGCACGTCCCCGGCGTGGGCCTCCACGTAGCTCTTCACGATGGCGAGCCCGAGGCCGGCGCCGCCGAACTCGCGGGTGGTGGTGCCGTCCACCTGGAAGAAGACGTCGAAGACGCGCCCCAGGTTCTGCGGGGCGATCCCGATGCCGGTGTCCACCACCTGGATGGCCACCCGGTCGTCGCCGTCGGCGTGGGCCTCCACCGTCACCGAGCCGCCCGAGGGGGTGAACTTCACCGCGTTCGACACCAGGTTGATGAGGGCCTGGCGGATCTTCTCGCGGTCGCACTGCACCGAGGGGAGCTGGGCCGGCGTCCAGGCCACCCGGAGCCCCTTCTTGCGGGCGTGCGGCGTGACCGTGGCCACCGCGTCGCGCATGAGCGTGTTCACGTCCACGTCGGAGACCACGAGCTTCACGCGGCCCGCCTCGATCTTGGAGATGTCGAGGATGGAGGTGATGAGCCCGAGGAGGCTCTCGCCCTTGTCCATGATGATCTGGAGGTACTCGCGCTGCTCGGCGGTGAGCGGCCCGCCCAGCCCCTCCAGCATCATCTCGGAGTAGCCGATGACGCTGGTGAGCGGCGTGCGCAGCTCGTGGCTCATGGTGGCGAGGAAGTTCGACTTGAGCCGGTCGAGCTCCCGGAGCGCCTGGTAGGCGCCCTCCAGCTGCCGGTTCTTCTCCTGCACCTCGCGGTAGGACTCCTGCACCGCCTCGATGTGCAGCCGCGCGGTGAGCAGGTTCTTGTGCCCGGTGAAGACGAGCACGTCGAGGATCTCGGCGAAGTGGCGCAGCACCTTCTCGGCGGTGGCCTGCGGCACCCGCCGGATCTTGTTCATGTACGAGGCGGCCAGCTTCTCGTCGAAGTCCGGGGAGAGCCGGGCGAGCGCCTCGGGGAGCGCCACCAGGTCGTCGGGCACGAACGGGCCGAAGACGATGCGTCCGATGACGTCGCCCTCGTAGAGCACCGGCTGCACGGCGTAGCGGCACCCGGCGAAGCAGTGCACGGTGGTGGGCACCGCCTCCTCGGGGAGGGCCTCGGTCTTCACCCGCTGCACGGTGGCCATGCACTGGGTGCGGCCGTCGGGCGTCTGCCACAGGTAGCCGCAGAAGTCGGCGTTGCCGATCTTCACGTCGACGAGCTTGTTCCCCTGGTCGTCGAAGACCTTCACGCCGATGCGGTAGAGCTCGGCGAACGACTGGCAGACCTCGGAGAAGGACCGGAGGTCGAGCAGGTCCCCGAGCGGGGTCGGCTGGAGCAGGACGGACTGCTGGACCTTCATCTCGCTTCCACGCGGGACAGCACCGCCCCGAGGAACTCCTTCTCGGGAAGGGCGAACCGCTTCGAGAGCCCGAGGCTCCGGTCGAGGTCGCGGTAGCAGAGGGCGAGCAGCGCCCCGAGCGTCTCCAGGACGCCCTCGCCCTGGATGGCCTTGGCCGGGACCACGGGGACCCGCGGCGAGCGGGGGATGTCGGTGAAGTCGTCCTCGCGCACCCCGTCGAGGTCGGTCTTGTTCTTCTGGATGACGATGGGGAGCGAGCGCGGGTCGAGGCCGTTCGCCTCGAGGTTGCGCACCATGTCCTTCCAGTACGCGAGCGTGGAGGAGGCCTCCGACTTGCGTCCGTCGGCCACGAAGACCACCGCGTCGCTGCCCTGGAGCACGATGCGCCGGGTGGACTCGTGCATCACCTGCCCGGGCGCCGTGTAGAGCTTGATCTTCACCTTCACGCCGCTCGGCGTGCGGAAGAAGACCGGCATCATGTCGAAGAAGAGGGTGCGGTCGTCCTTGGTGTCGAGCGTCATGAGCCGCCCGCGCACCTTGGGATCCATCTTCTGGTAGAGCGCCTGGAGGTTCGTCGTCTTCCCGGAGAGCGCGGGACCGTAATAGACGACCTTGACCGCGAGCTCGCGGCTTTCCTCGTTGAATTGGGCCATCGTTCCGGGTGCCTCGCGCGCCCTCCCCCGCGGTTTCGAGGCTATCCCAATCCCGCCGGGCGTTCCACCCGCTCATCCCCTTTCCGGGGCAGCTCCGGGCGAATGAGAGTCCTCCCACCAGCGCCGCGCGTCCTCGATCGAGCGGAGGAGCGGGCTCGGGGGAAGCGAGGCGAGGAAGGCGCGACCGTAGCCCCGGGTGGTGAGGCGCGGGTCGAGGACCGCCACGAGCCCGCGGTCGGAGCGGGACCGGACGAGCCGCCCGAACCCCTGCCGGAGCTGGAGCGCCGCGGCGGGGACCTGCATCTCGGAGAAGGCATCGCGCCCGTCCTCGGCGAGCGCCTTGACGCGCGCCGCCACCACCGGGTCGTTGGGGGGCGCGAAGGGCAGCCGGTCGATCACCACGAGGGACAGGGCCGCGCCGGGGACGTCCACCCCTTCCCAGAAGCTCTGGGTCGCGAAGAGGACCGAGGGGCGCTCGCGGAAGGCCTCGAGCAGGCGGTGCTTGGGGCGCTCCCCCTGGAGCAACAGCTGCCAGGGCAGGTCGGAGAGCGCCTCCCGGAAGGCGAGCATGTTCCGCACCGAGGTGCAGAGGACGAAGGCGCGTCCGCCGGTGACCTGGGCGAGCTCCCGGACCGCCCGGGCCGCCGCGGTCACGAAGCCGGGCTGGTTGGGGTCGGGGAGCCCGGCCGGCGCCACCAGCGCCGCCTGCCGCGCGTAGTCGAAGGGGCCCGGGAAGATGCGCTCGTCCACGGTGAGCTCGGGGCGCAGCCCCACCTGGCGGCGGAAGTAGTCGAAGCGCCCCTGGGTGGCGATGGTGGCGCTCGTGAAGACCACGGTGTCCACGTTCCGGTAGAGCCGGGTGGCGAGCTCCTCGGCCACGTCGATGGGGGCGGCGCGCAGGAAGACCCCGCGCCCGCGGGCCTCGGCGAAGAAGACCCGCGACGGCTCCTTCATGGCGGTGACCGCCGCCAGCTCGACGCGGAGCTCGGCGGCCCGGCGCGCGACCTGCAGGAGGGCCGGCGCCGGGTCGTCGGCCAGCTCGGCGCGGAGCTCCTCGAGCGCCCCGTCGAGGCGCATCTGCTCCCCCTGCAGCGGCTCGAGCATCTGCGGCAGGAGCGGGCCGCGCAGGCTCTCCTCCTCGGAGCGCCGGCCGCCGCGGGGCGGCTCCCCGCGCCCGGAGGTCGAGGCGAGCGCCCGGGCCACCGAGCCGAAGAAGCGCTCACCGGCCTTCGAGAGCTCGAGGGTGGTCCGCTTCAGCATCGAGGCGAGGTCGGGACGGTCGGCCACCGCGCGCTGCGCGTCGCGGGCGAGCTCCTCGACCCGGTAGGACGAGACCTGGAGCCCGAAGTACTCGGTGGCCACGTCCTCGAGGGCATGGGCCTCGTCGAAGATGACCGCCTCGTACGGCGGCAGCACCTCCACGCCGGCGCGGGAGGTGCGCATGGCGAGGTCGGCGAAGAAGAGGTGGTGGTTCACGAGGACCACGTCGGCGCCGGCGGCGCGGGCGCGGGCCTGCTGCACGAAGCAGTCCTCGAAGCGGAGGCACTCCTTGCCGATGCAGGTCTCGCCGGTCGCCGAGAGGTCCTTCCAGGCCAGGTAGGCGTCGGGCAGGTCGATCTCGCTGCGGTCGCCGGTAGCGGTGTGCCGGGCCCACTCGCGGATGCGGGGCCAGAGCGCCGCCTCCTCGCGGGTGGGGAAGGTGGGGTGACGCTCGAACTCCTCGCCGCGGGCGAGGCAGTAGTAGTTGGCGCGCCCCTTCAGGTAGGCGGCCGAGATCTCCACGCCGCAGCGGTCGCGGAGCAGCGGGATGTCCTTCCCCCAGATCTGCTCCTGCAGGGTCCGCGTGGCGGTGGAGATCACCACCCGGCGGCCGGACAGCACCGCCGGCAGCAGGTAGGCGAGCGTCTTGCCGGTCCCGGTCCCGGCCTCGGCCACGAGGTAGCGTCGCCGCGCCAGCGCGTCCGCCACCGCCTCGGCCATGCGCACCTGGTCGGGGCGGGGCTCGTAGCCCTCGAGGGCCCGGGCCAGCCGGCCGCCCGGGGCGAGCACCGCCTCGATCGCGCTCGGCGCGGAGACCGGCACTAGCGCCCCACCCCGGAGC
>JBAVCR010000178.1:0-9110 GCA_049586815.1 Anaeromyxobacteraceae bacterium | reverse complement strand
GAGCGCGACGGTCCGGGAGATCCCTCCCGGCCCCGCCCCCGCTCCCCCCAGGCGCAATGCGCCGGCGAGCAGCACGAGGGCCACCGCGGCGAGACCCCATCCGGCGGCGGCGCCGAGCACGACGGCGCGCCTCCGGCGCCGGGCGCCGTCGAGGACCCTCAGGATTTCGGAGTACGGCCCTTGCACGTGATCCCGGAACAGAGGAGAGGGAGAAGGAAATCCGCGAAATTACGCATACCCCCCCGCAGGCACAAGGCGTCCGGTACCCCCGACAGGGTGTGGTAGCTTTCCCGGGGCGGGGTGAATCTCCCCTGTCCCTCCCGCGTCCATCCTGATGGCTCCCTCCGATCTCGAGCTGGTGGAAAGAGCCAGGGGCGGCGACCCGGATGCGTTCCGGGACCTCGTCGTCCGTCACCAGCGAAGGGTGTACGCCGTGGCGCTCGGCATCGTGAAGGACAGGGATCAGGCCTGGGACGTCTCCCAGGACGCCTTCGTGCGCGTCCACCAGCACCTCGCCGAGTTCCGCGACGAGTCCTCGTTCTCCACCTGGCTCCACCGCATCACCGCCCGGCTGGCCATCGACGCGCTGCGCAAGGAGCGCCCCGCACGGCGCAACGACGTGGCCGACGTTCCCGAGGCGGTCCTGCGGGAGGCGGCCCCCGGGGTCCTCGGGACGGCGCTCGGGACCGACCCGCAGGAGACGGTGCTCCGGCGGGAACTCTCCGCCCGGATGACCGAGGCGCTCGGCCAGCTTCCGGACCTGCACCGGTCCATCCTCGTCCTCCGCGAGATGGACGGCCTCTCCTACGAGGAGCTCGCGGAGCGGCTCTCCATCCCCAAGGGCACCGTGATGAGCCGCCTCTTCCACGCCCGGAAGAAGATGCAGGCCCTTCTGGCCGGCTACGCCGGGATCGACGCACCCGCCTCGGGAGACGTCCCGTGAGGTGCGCCGGCGCCGCTCCGCTGCTCGGCTCCCGTCCCGGGGAGCTCGACCCGACCGACGAGGCGCTCCTCGCCGCCCACCTCTCCACCTGCGAGGCCTGCCGCGCCCGCCAGGCCGACCTCGAGGCCGTCTCCCTGCTCGTCGCCGACGGGCTCCAGGGGGAGGCGGCGCGGCGCGACTTCTCCGCGTTCGCCGACGGGGTGATGGCCCGCATCCCGGCCTCGGCGTGGAAGGGAGCCCCGGCCGGGCCGGTCGCCCGCCTGCGCGGCTTCCTGCGCCGCCACCGGGTCCTCGCGGCGGCCTCGGCCCTCGCGCCGGCGCTGGCCGCCCTCGCCCTCTACCTGTACATTGACCGCCGGGGCACGACGGGGCCGCCGGAGCTCGCTGTCGAGGTGACCGCGGAGGACCTGCCGGCCATCGTGCTCGAGACGAGCGACGGTCCGGTCATCCTCGTGGGCGAGAGCTCCGAGGGGACCTGACGGAGGGAGCATGCGGAGCGCGTGGATGGCGGCGTGTCTGGCGGTGGCCGTGCTGTTCTCCTTGCCGGCGTGGGCGGCGGACGCGCCGCTCCCGGCCCGCATCCGCGTCCTGCAGGGGTTCCGTCAGGGACCGGCCGGGGTGCCCGCCGGGCTCGAGGACCTTCGCGCGCAGCTCTCCGCCACCGCGTACGTGCGCTGGGAACAGGCGGGTGAGGTCCAGGCGTCGATGCAGCCCCGCAAGCCCGTGCAGGTGGCGTTGCCCGACGGCGGGTCGGTGGCCGTCACGCTGGTCGAGTCGCGGCAGGGGGCGGCCACCTTCGAGGTGAGCGCGCCGGGCTCCCGCACGCAGTCGCGGGTCACCGTGGCTCCGGGCAAGCGGATCGTGCAGCAGGTGACGCCGGAGCGTGGCGGAAGCGCCTGGTTCGTGACCATCAAGGCGGGCGGCTAGCCGGTCGGGCGCCCGGACGTCAGGCCGGCGCCGCGTCGACCATCATCCCCACGAGGTCCTCGAACGAGGTCGAGGCCTGCCAGCCGAGCACGCGGCGGGCCTTCGACGGGTCGGCGAGGAGGCGGGTGGGCTGGCCGGGGCGCATGAACGCGGGGTCCTGCCGCACGTGCTCCCGCCAGTCGAGCCCGACCCGCCGGAAGGCCAGGTCGCAGAGCTCGCGCACCGTGTGGGGGATGCCCGTCCCGATGAGGAAGTCGTCCGCCCTCTCCTGCTGGAGCATCCGCCACATCGCGTCCACCGAGTCCCCGGCGAAGCCCCAGTCGCGGGAGACGTCGAGGTCGCCGAGCCAGAGCTCCGTCTGCCGGCCGGCGCGGATGGCCTTCGCGGCGTGGCAGATCTTGGCGGTGACGAACTGCGGCGGCCGTCGCGGCGACTCGTGGTTGTAGAGGATGCCCGCGCAGGCGAAGAGGCCGTAGTGGGCCCGGTAGAGCGCCACGAGCTGGTGGGCGAACACCTTGGCGGCGGCATACGGGTTCGCCGGCGCCACCGGCGTCTCCTCGGTCTGCGGCGACGTCGGGGTCAGGCCGAAGATCTCGGAGGTGGACGACTGGTAGAAGCGGCTCCGCGGCGAGACCTCCCGCACCGCGTCCATGAGGTGGATGACCGGCCAGGAGGTGATGCGGATGGCGGTGGCCGGGTCCTCCCAGGACTGGGGCACGAAGGAGTGGCCGGCCATGTTGTAGACCTCGTCCGGCGCCACCTCGGCGACGCCACGGAGGGTCTGGTAGCGGTCGAGGAGGTCCATCTCCACGAGCCGCACGCCGAGCTCCCGGAGCGGCGCGCCGCGGGGGCCGAGGAGCGTGCCGGGGCGGCCGCAACCCACCACCTCGTAGCCCTTCCCGAGGAGGAGCTTCGCGAGGTACCAGCCATCCTGGCCGGCGATTCCGGTGACGAGGGCGCGGGGCATGTTCCAGCGACTCTAGCAAGGGAAGCGACTCCGCCGCACGTTTGCCACCCATCAACCTTGCCCGTAGACTCGGCGCGCGGATGGCCGGATTCCTTCGCGAGATCCCCGAGAACGTCAGAAACGTCCTTCGGGTCGCGCGCCTTCGACCGTTCGACACTGCTTCGGACGAGGGGCGTTCTCGCGAGCGATACCGTCGGATTGTTCTCGGGACGGCGGCAAGTCTGCTTGCGCGCCTGATCTCGGCGGTCGGCGGCCTCGTCATCGTGCCGATCATGCTTCATCACGCAGGGAAGGATGGCTACGGGCTCTGGGTCGCAGCGGGCTCCTTGGCGGCTTGGGTCTCGCTCCTCGACCCCGGCCTCTCGGCGGGTCTCCTGAACGGGGTGGCCGAGGCGGAAGGACGCGACGATCGCCTCCAGGCCCGGTCCCTCTTCTCGACCGCCCTCTACACGCTGGGCCTCGTGGCCATTCTCGCGCTGCTGGCCTTCGGCGCCCTGGCCTCGTCCATCGACTGGAGGGCCCTGATCCATTTTCCCGACAACGTCGCCCGCTCCGATGTCACGTGGACGTTTGCAGCGTGCTTCGGTCTGGCCATCCTGACCCTTCCCTTCGGAACCGTCACCCAGGTGTACATGGGATCCCAGCGCGCCTACCTGGCGATGACGTTTGCGACCCTGGGATCCCTTGCATCCCTGGGTGCCCTCATCGCCTCGGCATCACTCGACGCATCGCTTCCCGTTTTGTCTTCGGCCGTGGCGATAGGGGGCCTCGTCGCCGGCCTGATCGGGTTCGTCCATCTCGTGAACAGGGAGATGCCGTGGATGCGCCCCCGTTTCGCGGACATCGCTCCGGTGAGGTATCGGCGCCTCTTCGCTTCTGCCGCTCCGCTCTATGCGTTCCAGGTTGGTTCTCTGCTGGTGAACCAGTCCCAGTCCCTCGTCCTGGCCCGCCGCGCGGGGCTTGGATCGGTCGCCGCATACGATCTCCTCTGGCGCTTCGTGATCCTGGGGGTGGGGCTCGTCACCCTCGGCACGGGGGCCGCGTTCCCCACCTTCCGCGAGGCCTGGGAACGAGGTGATCGAACCTGGATGCGGCGGGCGTTCTGGCACGTCGTCCGCCTTCGCCTCGGGCTCGCGCTGGGCGGCTGCGTCGTACTCCTGCTCTTCGGAAATACGATCTTGCGCCTGTGGTTGGGGACGAGCGACTTCCAGTACAGCCTGGCGGACTGGATGCTTGCGGCAGCGATCATCGGCGCGGCGGTCTGGACGAGCGCATTCCTCGAGTTGCTGAGCGTTCTCGATCGGATCTGGGTGCAGATCCCTCTCGTGCTCCTGCAGGGACTGCTCACGACTTACTTGACCTGGCTGCTCGTTTCGTCCCTCGGGATCCGCGGCGCACTGATAGGTTCGCTGGTTCCCTCGGTGGGGCTCGCGTGCTGGGTCTTTCCGTGGCTGGCCTGGGATCTCGTCGCGACGAAACGAAGAAACTGAGGGATCCGGAAGCCTTTTGGAATCAGGACCCCGTCCTCGGCCCCGACATCAGGGAGGCCACCCAGGCGACCTGCGACCGGATCCATCCTCGTGCGACGGCAGAAACGAGGCCGCCCCGGCGGCCGTGCGCCCGCGAGAGTACGTCTTCGAGCCTGTCGAAGGATTCCCCGCTGCGCATGGAGCGGCGCCTGGCCTCCATGTCCCGTGCCGCCCTCGCTCCCAGCCCGAGCCGCCATTCGGGATTTGCGCGCAACTCGCGGAGCGCGCGCACGGTGTCCTCGAGATCGGCCTCGGCCCAGACCTGTCCGGCACGACTCCGCTCCGCGGAGTACGCCTCGTGATGTGTCACCACCGGAACGAGCTGGTACGAGAGAGCCACCGAGTTTGCCGGCGTCATGAAGTCGACATTTCCCGACCACCCGGTCGCTGCCACCACCTTTCCCATGCTCATGGACTCCATGAGATGCAGCCCGAGTCCCTCTGACCGGTGTGTGGAGAGCAGCACGTCACAGCTCGCGTAGAGGCCGAGCTGCTCCTCGAAGGGCAATGCGCCATCGATGACGCGAATGCGGCGATCTCCTGCCACACGCGCGGTCAGCTCGCTCATCCGTCGATCGGCCCCAGCGAGCCCAGGCCAAGGCCGGGTCTTCACCACGAGGCGAACGCCGTCATCCACGGGGAAGGCGCGGCGGAACGCCTCGATGGCCGTCCCGGGGTTCTTTCGGTCGATGTCGCTCCCCAGGCCAAAGGCGACGACGAATACCGTCGCATCCCGGGGAAGGCCCCAGGCCTCCCGAGACGGCGCGATCCCCTCAGGCAGGAAGGGCGCCTGCGGGTAGTCCACGATGGGGACGCCGGGGAGGGCCGCGCGGCAGGCTTCGCCGATGAACCGGGTCGGGGCGAGGACCGCGTCCATCCGAGCAAGGACGAGTTCCCACGATCGAGGGAGCACGGGCAGCTCCCAGTACGGCACCGCGACGTGAGGAGCGGCGAGGTCGACCGCGTGAAGCCACTGGCGGGCCAGTGCGCCAATCTCGTTGGGGTTGGCGTGAAACAGGTTGACCGTCGGCCCGGCGTAGGGGGTCAGGCGCCTGTTCCTCGGATTGCGCCATGGATCGAGACGGACGAGCTCCACGGAGCGCCCCGAGGCCTCGAGAGCGTCGATGCTGTTCCGCCCGGCGACCGCGAGCCCGAAGTCGTGGTCGTGGTACCCGACCACGGCATAGCGAGTGCGACTCGGGTGGGATTCGATTCCCGCTGTCTGTTCCTCCATGGCTTCCCCATCCGAACATGGCACGCGACCCGGGTCCACCTGCCATGTGGCGGAAGCCGCGGAGAGCCTGCCCTGCAGGGCGTTTCCCTTCGCCGCCGGGCGAGGTAGTGATTAGGGCCCATGGACCCCGCGCATCTCACTTCTCAGCTGGCAGGGAAGGAGGCGTCTCGCTCGCCGCGCGTGTCGGTAGCGCTCTGCACATACAATGGCGCTGCGTTCGTCAGCCCACAACTCGAGAGCCTGCTCGAGCAGACCCGTCTCCCGGACGAACTCGTGGTTTTTGACGACGCTTCGTCGGACTCCACCTTCGCGCTTCTGGAGGAGTTCGCCAGGCGCGCTCCGTTCCCGGTCCGGGTAACGCGCAATTCCAGGAACCTGGGCTCGACCGCGAACTTCGCGAAGGCCATCGGCTCATGCAACGGAGACTTCATCCTGACCTGCGATCAGGACGACGTCTGGCTCCCGGAAAAGATCGCCCTCACGATCGAGTCGTTCGAAGAGAACCCGTGCCTCGGTCTCGTCTTCAGCGACGCAGAGGTGGTGGACGAGCACCTCCGGTCTCGCGGGTACCGTCTCTGGGAATCGGCCCACTTCGGTAAGCGGCAGCAGCGGCTCGTTCGGAAGGATCGCACCTTTGCGCTCCTCCTCCGCCAGTGGGTAGTCACCGGCGCAACGATGGCTTTCCGGTCGACCTATCGACCCTTCGTCTTGCCCATTCCATCGGTCTGGGTCCACGATGCATGGATTGCCCTTGTCATCGCGGCCCTGGCTCCGGTCGGGCTCATCGAGCGACCAACGGTCCTGTACCGTCAGCATGCGGGACAGCAGATCGGATCCACCCTGCTGTCCCGCAGGGAGATGCTCCATCGGGCGCGTCGGACGGGCCCGGCCGAATACCGCCTGGAACTCGAACGATTCCTGCTGGCCGCGGAACGGCTCGGGGACCCTTCGATGCCGTTGCGTGAACTCGGGGCAGCTGCGTCCATGAGTGGAAAGGTCGCGCATCAGGCGCTCCGGCTCGCCATATCGGAGGACCGTTCGCGTCCGTCGCGTGCGTGGCTCGCCCTCCGTGAGCTCGTTCGTGGCGGGTACACGCGCTATTCACCCCGGACCACCCACGTCGTCAAGGACATGTTCCTCTAGCCGACGAGGCCTCGGATCGACTGATGCCGACCCCCATCGTCACCGCCGTCGTCCTGAACTGGAACAACGCCGCGGACACGATCGATTGCGTGGAGTCGCTGCGCCGCGTCGAGTACCCTGGCTTGCGGGTCCTCGTCGTCGACAACGGTTCCTCCGACGGCTCCGAGGCGACGCTGCGGTCGCGGTTCCCCGCCGTCCCGATACTCCAGACAGGGGACAACCTGGGCTTCGCCGGCGGCAACAACGCCGGGATCCGCAGAGCCCTCGCGGAGGGGTCGGATCGCGTCCTGCTCCTCAACAACGACACCACGGTCGACCCGGAGTTCATCCACGCCCTCGTGGCCGTTGCGGACGCCCACCCGGGCGCCGGGATGCTCTGCCCGAAGATCCTGTTCCACGATCGGCCCGACGTCCTCTGGTATGCCGGCGCCTCGTTCCATCCCTGGCTGGGCTGGGGGCGTCACCGGGGGTACGGCCAGCCGGACCGGGGCCAGCTCGACCGGGTCGAGGAGACGCCGCGGCCGACCGGTTGCGCGCTCCTCGTCACGCGTGCGCTCTGCGAGCGGGTGGGGCTCCTGCGCGAGGACTTCTTCTGCTACGCCGAGGATCTGGAGTGGGGACTGCGCGCCCGCGACGCGGGATTCTCCGTCCTCTACGTCCCGGGCTCCCGCGTCTGGCACAAGGTCTCGCGGTCGACGGGAGGGGAGCGCTCGGTCACCCCGGTCCGGTACCTGACGCGAAACCTGCTCGCCTGCGTCGACGAGCACGCGCCCCTGCCTCCCGGGGCCCGGCAGCTGCGCCACGGAGCGATCCTCGTCGCCGGAGCCCTGGGCGTCCTCACGAACCGGTTGCCCCTCGTCCCGGGACTCGCCGCGGTGGCGAGAGGCGCCGCCGACTGGAGACGCGGGCGGATGGGCCGCCTCCCGTCCCCCTGATCATCGACCCGCGGCGGTACCCACACCGCCCGCCTCGCGCAGCACCTCGACCGTCCGCCGCGCCACCTCCGGCCAGGCGAGCGGCTCCCGGACGAGGCGGGTCGGCCGGGGGAGCGCGAGCGCGGCGGCGAGCTCCTCCGGGACGTCGAAATCTATCTGGTTCCCGGGCGGCAGGCCGATCTCGTCGAAGACCTCGAGCCGCGAGGCCACCACCCGGGCCCCGGCCGCGGCGGCCTCCACCACGGGGAGGCCGAAGCCCTCGTAGCGGGTCGGGAAGACCACGGCCCGGGCGCTGCGGAGCAGGGCCTCCACCTCGGCGCGCGGGACGAAGCCCCGGTGGACGAGGTCTCCCTCGATCCCGAGCTTCCGGGCGAGGGGAAAGAGCTCCCGCTCCCAGAGCGGCGTCCTCTGCCCGGTGAGGACGAGCCGGTCCGAAAGCCGGCCCGCGCCGCGCAGCGCCGCGTAGGCGCGGAGGAGCCGATCGTGCCCCTTGTGCCGCCAGGTGGCGGCCGGACAGTAGAGGAAGGCGCCGGACTCGAGGCCGGCGGGGAGCGTTCCCCCGTCCCGTCCCCCGGGCTCCACGCCGAGCGGGATGGCGACCCCCTTGCCGGCAGGGAGGGCGCAGCGCTCCTCCAGGCTGCGGAGGGTGAACCGGCTGATGGCGATGACCCGGCTCGCCCGCGTGAGGCTGCGCGGGTAGACGCGCGGCCGGAAGGTGCGGTCGAAGAGGCCGAAGTGGTCCGGCAGGTGGAGGTGCTGCACGTCGACGGCCGTCACCACGGCGGCGCCCGGGGCCTCCCGCGGGAAGATCGACTGCTGCGGGAAGAGGGTGACGTCGGGTGCCGCGGCCCGGAGGAACCTCTCCGCCGTCCGGTCGCGCCAGGGCGTGTAGGCCTCGGCGACGCGGCGGGCCACGAGCGCCCCGGCGCCGTAGGGGAGAACCACCTTGGTCCAGCCCGGCGCCGCGAGCTCCCGGTCGAGGTCGCGGTCGAGGAGGAGCAGGAGCTCGTCGCCGGCGGCCGCCGCGGGCAGGTGGCGGACCAGCGCCCGCACGTAGGTCTCGGCGCCCCCCACCTGACCGGGCCGGAGCGAAAGGAGGGAGAGCGCGAGGCGCACCCGGGCATCGTACACGGGGGCCCGCGGAGCGGCGACTTCGCCCGTGCTCGCCCTCCCGCCGGACCTGCGCTAGAACGGGGCGTCCCATGGCCTCCCTGACCGTCCTCGTTCCCGTCTACAACGAGCAGCACCTCGTGACCGCCTCGCTCGAGCGGCTCGCCGTCCTGGAGTCGAGCCCGCACCTCGAGCGCGTCCAGGTGGTGGTGGTCGACGACTCGTCCCGCGACGGGACGCCCGGGGTGCTCGCCGCCTTCGCCGCGGCCCGCGGGATCGCGCTCGCCCCCGCCCCTCCCGCCGCGCCGCGGGAGGGGACGGG
>JBAVCR010000177.1:0-12185 GCA_049586815.1 Anaeromyxobacteraceae bacterium | reverse complement strand
CCTGGACGGTGGCGGGGGAGACGACCACCGACGCGAGCAAGCCTTCCGGGGCTGGCCCGCTGCTTCCGCCGCAGGCCGCCGCACTGAACATGAGACCCCAGAGGAACCCGCTACCCATCAGGCGCATCGCCAAAGTCTATCCTACGTGGGGCAGCTTCCTCAGGGGCAGACCCCGGCATTTCCCCTCCCCCACCGGTCTCGACGCGTCGGCCGCCCTCACCCTTCCGAGCCCGTCCGGGATTCGTTCCGGTCGACGTTGCACTCTTCCCTACCCCTGCTGACGCCGTGCGGTGTCCCGAGACCGGCACCCGGCGATCCTGGTTCCCCGGGCAGATCTCGCCCGCCACCTGCGAGATCGTCCATCCGTCGAGCTCCAGGCCGCGATGGCGTGCCGCGAGGCGCGAACCTGCCAGACCGCCGGGTGAGCGCTACTGGATCTCGACCTGCCAGAGCTTTCCGCTGGCCGTCGTCCACAGGTACCCGTTCGCGATCCGGACCGCGACCGCCGAGCCGCCCGGGATGGCCACGGCGTAGGACGTGGCGCCCGCCTCGACGCGCTGGACGCCGGTGCTGGTTGCCGCCCAGACCTCGCCGGCAGCGGTCGCGGTGATCCCCCGGGGGCCGCTGACGCTTCCGACCTGGGTGATCGTGCCGTCGGTGGCGATGGTGCAGGCCCGGGCGCTGATGTCGCCGACGAAGTAGAGCTTTCCGTCGAGCCCCAGGCTCATCCGGTTGGGGCCGGAGCAGTCCGACCCGGTGTACCAGCCGGATCCGACCGCCGACGCCGGATCGGTGGTGAGGTCGTAGGGCGCGACCGCTTCCCCCGAGAACCGCCCGAGGTAGAGCCTGCCGTCCGGGCCGACCGCCGCCGAGTAGCCGAGCCCCGCGGCCGACGCCTTTTTCCCCGCGCCGGCGCCGACCGTGTAGCTCTGCACGTAGGTCGTGTTGCTGCGGTTCTGGTAGACGACCCAGGCCTTCGTGCTGGGGCTCACGGGATCCGGGAGGATGTTGGAGACCCATCCCGTGGCGCCGAAGTCGCCCGTCGTCACGGTGGCCGTGCCCTTGCCGGTGCCGTCTACGCTCATCCAACCCACCACGAAGTCGGTCGTCGTGGTCGGCAGCTCGGCCCACCAGATCCGTGCCGGCGCGACGCCGAGGGCCGTCACGCGCCCCGTCGTGGCCACTGACTGCTGGTACAGGCCGGTTGTCGCGTCGACGAAGTCGATCCCGCTCGTGCCCCCAGCCACGACGACCGAGGTCCCGTTGTCGACGAGGTCGGTGTAGAAGGTGTCGTCGACCGCGCGCTGGCTGCCGCCGTTCACGTCCCCCGGTCCGACCCTGACGCCGATGACGCGTCCCGAGAAGCTGAAGCGGCTCGCCGCCGTGGTGTACTTGAAGACCCAGTTGGTCGCGCTGGTGGTCGCGCCCGGGGCGATGGTCCCGTACGACCACAGCCCGACGGACCCGCTCAGCCCCGGAGGGACCGGGGAGTTGCTGCAGCTCTCCCGGCCCGTCATCGCAGGCGGTGGATTCGTGATCTCGGCGTAGACGCCGCCCACGTACCTTCCGGGGAGGTCGTTCCGCACTGTGACGGCAGCTCCCCAGGTCGTCGGCGATGAGCCGCTCGTGCACGCCGGGGTGGCCTGGTTGACCCACGCGGCGCCGGAGTTCGCGACCGTGACCGAGGCGTCGATGTTCACGAGGCGCGCGGAGCCGGCGTCCCCGGGCTTCGCCTCCGCGACTCTCGGTTCGTTGCGGATGACCATCGTCCCGGCTTCGAGGTCCACGTCCGCGGTGAAGGTCCCGAGGACGACGTGTCCCTCCGGGAGGTCGCGCCCGGCGGGCTTCGAGACCCCGCACGCCGCGAGCAGCACGAAGCCCGCCAACGAAAGCCTCTTCATGACCTTTCTCCTTCGCAGTCTAGTCGCTCATGATCGTGAGCGTCGCCCGCTTCGAGCTGCCGGGAAGCGTCGCCGTGATGGTGTACGGCCCGGGCGCGGCCGTGGCGCTCGTCGCCACCTGGAAGGTGGCCGTCTGCGCGTTCAGCGGCAGCGTCACGTTCGCCGGCACGGTGACGTCCGGGCTCGACGAGGCGAGCGAGACGACCACGGAGGCGGTCATGGCCTGTGGCGCGATCTCCACCGTGGCCGTCGAGGTGGCGCCCCGGGCGACGCTCGTCGGTGCCAGCCGGAGTGCGGTCACGGCGACGACGTCGATCTGGCTGTTGCGGGTGAAGCCAGCGTAGGTGGCCGAGATGACGTACCCGCCGGGGAAGGTGGACCCCGTGGTGGTCACCGCGAACGAGACCGAGGACTGGCCCGCGGGAACGGTCACGCTGGCGGGCATGGTGACCCCGTCCAGGGTCCACAGCTCGACCACCGCGCCTCCCGGGGGAGCCGGGCTGGCGAGCGCCACGGTGCCCGTCGTCCCCTGTCCAGCCCCGATCGAGGGCGGGTCGAACGTGAGGCTGGAGAGCAGGCTCGGCTCGGCGATCCTCCGCAGGCCGAGCCCGGTCCCCGCACCGGTCACGGCGGCGGAGAGGACGTACTGGGCGCCCGTCGACCCGGTCACGTCGACCACCAGTCCCGTCGTCCAGGCGGGAGGGCTGTCGTTCGACGTGAGGGGGTATGGAATCACGGTCCCCGTCGCCCCTCCGACTCCGGGCACCACGAGTCCCACGGCGCGGGCCAGGTCGGTCCCGGCGTCGTGCATGAGCATCCAGACCCGGCTGAGCGAGTCCACGGCGAGCGGGCCGCCATGGAAGCCGGCGGGCGCCTCGGCGTAGAGCTCGAGCGGCCCGGTGGCCGCTCCGTCGAGGGTCGTCCTGCAGATCTTCCCGTCCGCCGCGTCGCTCACGTAGAGGAACTCCGGCATGCCCCCGATGGTCATGTTCATCGGGCTCGTGCAGGGGCCCGAGACCGAAGCCAGCCAGTCCACCGTGGGCACGGCGACGGGGTCGTACAGGTAGACCGAGATCCCCGTCGGGCCCGAGACGTAGAGCTCGGACACTCCGAAGGTCCCGGTTCCCCGGGCCACGACGAAGTTCGGCGTCATGGAGTTCGTCCCGTCGCTCGTGGGCACGAAGCGGTCCGCCTCGGAGATCGACATCCCCTCGAAGGGATCGCAGTTCGCGCCGACGACCTGGACCGTGGGTCCGCCGGATTCGATGAACCAGCCTCTCATGCCGAACGCGCTGGGGTCGACGGCGATGCCCCGCACGGCACGGTCCGGGTAGCCGAGGGTCAGTGCGGCGCCCCCGGGGAACGAGTACATCGACGTGCAACCGGCGTACGCGGTCGGCGTCGCCTCGCTGGACGCGACGGTGGTGAACCAGAGTGACCCGTTCGCCACCGGCGCCATCGACGACGGGGGAGCGACGAGCGCCATGCCCTGATCGGCCTGGAACGAGGAGTTCCAGGTCGAGAAGAGCCCGAGGCCCGCCGGCGCCGCGTAGAGCACGCTTCCCATGGGGTCAAACGAGAGCACTGCGTCACGCCTGGACGCAGCCGAGGCCAGGTCGGCGCGGGGCATCCACCCGGCGTCGGGGGTCAGGTACTCGAGATGGCTCGCGGCGAGCACGATCCCACGGAAGGTGAAGCCGGTCCCGGCGTTCCAGGCGAACGCCCAGGGGGTCGAGCTCACGTAGTTGCCTTGGGCGAGCGCGTAGGGGAACTCCCAGAGCCCGAATCCCGGATCGACCTGGATCCAGGAGGGCTTCTCGACGCTGTTGCAGGAGGAGCTCGCCGGGTCGGAGATCTCGGTGATCTGGGCGTAGACCCCGGTGAGGTAGGTGGCGGCGGTCTTGTAGGCGTCCGACACCGTGGTCACCTGCACGAGGCGGCCCGAGCTCAGCGCCCCAGGGTTGGTGCAGTGGCCTGGCGCGCCCGACCAGAGGGAACCAGCCGGATCGTTCGCCACGCGCACTCCGCCCGGGTCCTCGATCTGGAGGAACGGGAAGCCATTGGCGAGCGCCTCGACGGTGGGCTCGGTGGTCACGCGGAGGATCCCGGTGGCCGCGTCCATCTCGCCGGTGAAGGTCGCCACCACGACGCCGCCCGGAGCGGGCCGAACGGGGAAGCCGTCCGTCCTCGCCTTCTCCTGCGGGGCGCAGGCGGCCGCGATCGCGGCCGCCACCAGGATCATTCGCCTCATGAGTGCCTCCCCTGCGTCCCCGTCACGCGGAGACGACGCCGCCGCCGTCGGGACCGCTTCCGCTGAACAGGGTCGCCCTCGACACGGCCCGCTTCTTCACGATCCGTGGAGGGTGGTACGGGCGGCGCCCTGCCTCGTCCTCGCCGCGACCTGACGCCTGGGGGACGGGGGCCTTCTCACCGGGGTCTCTTCTCATCACGCGTGTCCCTCCGTGCCTCTCCCCCCGGCGAGGACCGATGTGACGTCTCTATCACGCGAATTTTTGGTCAGTTATTTCCGTGACTTACCCGCCCCCACCGGGGTCCTCGAATGGCGCGATCGATCAGCTGTCGTGGCGCGATCCCGCACGTCCGCGCCCGGACGGGGCGTCGCGCCGGGTGCGACGGTTCCATCGTCGATTTCACCGGGAGTGGATGCCGGACCGGAGCTCGCCCGGCGTCTTGCCCGTCCATCGGCGGATGGCGCGATGGAAGGCGTCGCGGGAGGAGAAGCCGAGGCGGAAGGCGACGTCCGCGACGGCGCTGCCCTCCCCCCGGAACATCTCGATGGCCGCCGCGCTCAGCGCCTCGCCGCGGACCTGCGAGTAGGTGAGCGACTCGTCCTGGAGCCAGCGCTGCAGCGTCCGGGGCGTGGTGCCGAGCGCCCCGGCCACGGCGGCCACGTTCGCGCTGCGATCGAAGCCGAGGTCGAGGATGGCGGCGCGCACCCGGTCCGAGGTCCGGGCCGCGGACCGCATCTCGAGCCTGCGCTGCGCCGCCTCGACGAGGACCGAGCGCAGCTTCGGGTCGGCGAGGTGCACGGCGCGCTCGAAGGTGCCGGGGGGGAAGTCGAGACGCGGCCACTCGGCTCCCCAGCGGACGGGAGCGCCGAAAGCGGCATCGACGGCCGCGGTGGACGCCGGAGCGGGGCGCGCGAGGAAGGCCTCGATGGGCGTCACGGGTCCGGCGACGTAGGCGACGAAATGGCGGAAGGCGAGGACGGCGGACACCTGGATGTCCGCGAAGAGCGTCGCGTGGGCGGCGGGCCAGGTCCCGAAGAAGCGGTCGGCCGCGGGCGTCGACTCCACGTGGTAGCGAGCCGAATCGACGATGAGCCCGGAGAGCCGCGCCCAGGTCTCGAGCGCCTCGCGCACCGTCGACGAGGCCGCCGCCGCGTGACCGGTGACCCGCGCCGCATGGACGAGCGCGCGCCCGCCCACGCCGACCCAGTAGCCGCCGGGGTCGCCGCACGCCGCCACCGCATCCCGGTAGAGCCCGGCGTACCGCCGGAGCGGCACCCATCCGTCCGGATCCGAGACCTGCTCGCGGGAGAGGGCGTTTCGGGCCAGCAGGGCGTCGCCGGCGAGGCCCCTCGCGTCGGCTTCCTGGAGGACCGCGCGGACGGAGAATGTGCTGATGCCGGGCTCGTCCACGGAGGCTCACCCCTGGGTGGTGAGTCCTCCTTATCACCCCTCCCGCGGGAGTTTCCGCCGGCTCCGTCACCGGGCGTCCGGAGCCCCAACTGGGACAGGAGCGGTCGTGACTGCCCGGACCGACCGCAACCTCAGGGCAGGATCCGGAAGAGGCCCGCGGAATGGGCCGCCCATACGTATGCCGGCGTCGCGCCGACGGCCGGGCTCGTGGCAACGCCCGCGACCGTGGAGTTGCCGGTCGACGGAAGGGGAACCGGGTACGCGGTGGCACCCGCCGCCACCAACGCTCCGGACGTCCCGGTGATCCCGTAGGTGCCCGCGAAGACCCCGAGATCCGTGCTCGCCGTCACGGATTGCAACGTCCCGTATCCCGTCCCGATGACGGTGTAGGAACCGGCGGCGGTCAACTCGCACACCGAGCCGTTGCCCTGCCCGAGCACCACCACGTTCTTTCCCGGCCGCGGATCGGACTGCACGTTGACCAGGCCGGAGCACGTGCCGCCCGTGGGGAGGTACCTCACCGGCACGGGTGTCCCGGAATGGACGTCGACCGCCCAGATCCCGTCGTTGTAGGTCGCGACGTAGAGACGCCCGTCCGAGCCGAACGAAAGGGCGGCCGGGTTCCCGGTCGTGGCGATGTTCACGATCATGCTTCCCGGGTCGATCGCCGTCCCGTCGAAGTCGATGCGCGCGATGGCCTGGCTGGCTCCGGAGACCCAGGCCTGGCCCGGACTGGCCGGGTCGTAGGCGATGGTCGTCAGGCCTCCGATCCCCAGGTTGTCCGTGGCCGAGGCGAGGACCGTCCCGTCCGTGCCGACGACCCCGAACTCGTTGTTCCCGCCGCCGTTCGTGGTGGTCACGTACCAGACGCGGTGACGGGCGGCGTCGGCCGAGATCCCGTTGATCGCCGCGCTCGCCGCGCTGCCGGACGTCGCGCGGAGCGTCCCGTCCAGATCCACGAACTTGAGGTGCACCCGGTCCCCGGCGATGTAGGTCATCACGTGCCCGAACGTCGGGTCGTTGCCACCGTACGCGACGTTGTACCGATAGCCGTTCGGCAACCGGGAAGCGTCGTCGTAGACCGCACCCAGGACGCCCCAGAGCGTCCCCCGGAACGTGAACCGGGTCGCGCTGGCGGTCAGGAAGTTCCACTCCTTCGTGGCGCTGCCCCCGGCGCCGATGCTCCCGAAGGCCCAGAGCCCCTTGGATGCGTCGAGCCCGGTCGGCGCGGTGCCCAGGCCGTTGCAGGCCGACGCACCCGCCGTCGAGACCGAATCGATCTGGGCATAGACGCCGCCCGCGAAGCCGGAGGCGTATCCCGAGGTGATCCGCACGTTCGCGCCGGTCACCGGGGCGTTCCCGCACTGGAGCGCGCCCCGCGCCGTGCCGTTCCAGGCGGCACCGGAGTTCGCGATGGCCAGGGTGCCGGGGCCCTCGGTGATCTGGGAAAGCCCGCCGCGCGACCGGGCCGGGACCTCGCCCTGCGCCCCATCCCTCTCGATCACGACGGTTCCTGCCTCGGTGTCGACCTCCCCCGTGAACGTCCCGAGCGGAACGAGCCCGGGCTCCGGCCCCGGGCGCTGGCCACCCGTGCACGATGCGATCCCGATGGCGAGCAGGGCGAGGGTCTTCTTCATCGGACGACTCCTGTCGGAAGCGGCTGCGGTCCGGCACACCATGGGGCTCTCACGCGGACACCACGCCGCCGCCGTCCGGCCCACTTCCGGAGAACAGCGTCGCCCTCGACACGGAACGCTTCTTCACGATCCGTGGAGGCTGGTAGCGGTGGGGCAGGGCGGGCGCGCGCGACCCGTCCCGCGCGTCCGGCAGGTCGGGCTCCTGCTTCGGTCCTGGCGTCATCAGGGAGGGCTCCTCCGGTTCCCCTCCCCCCGGCGAGGACCTCCGTTTGCCTTAGCACGCACGGCATCGACCCGTGATTCCGCGGCCTCGGCGAACCCACCCGGAGAGCGCCCGTGGCGCGCCCGATGAGGGAATCTGGCGCTCCCGTGCACAGCCCGTCTCGGACGGGTCACGGACCGGCGACGCCGCACCGCACCTCTACGGGCCGCGCCGCCGCAGTTCCCCGGGCGTCTTCCCGGTCCACCGCTTCACCGCCGCGTGAAATCCCCCGCGCGAGGAGAACCCCAGGCGGAAGGCTGCATCGCTCAGGGGAACCTCCGGATCGGCGAGCACCGCCAGCGCCGCCTCGCGCAGCGTGGCCTCGCGGACCTCGGAGAAGGTGAGGGACTCGTCGGAGAGCCATCGCTGCAGCGTCCGGGGCGTGGTCCCGAGCGCACGCGCCACGGCGGCGACGGCCCCGCTCCGGTCGAACCCGAGCTGCAGGATCGCCGCGCGCACGCGCCGGGACGCCGCGTTCCCCCGTCGCATCCCCACCTCGCGGCCGGCCGCCTCCACGAGGAGCGCTCGCAGCCCCGGGTCGGCAAACCGCAGCGCGAGGTCGAGCGTGCCGGGCGCGAAGCGCATCTCGAAGTGCTCCGCGCCCCAGTGCACCGGCGCGCCGAGCCCCTCGACGATGCCGTAGGGCGATGCGGGCGCGGGCCCGGTGAGATGGACCTCCGCCGGGTGGACGTGCGGCCCGACGACGTGGTCGACGAACCCCAGGACCGCCATGGCGAACGACGGCCCGTCGTCGTGCAGCTGGGGAAGCGCGGGTGGCCGCGTCCAGTAGACGGCGTCGTGCGCGGGGGTGGAGCGGGTCCCGAAGCGGGTGTCCTCGGCGACGAGGTCGGAGAACCGCCCCCAGATCTCGAAGGCCTCGCGCAGGGTGCCGGCGAGCGCCGCGGCGTGCCCCACCGCGCGCGTGACGTGGATGGGGATGCGGCGCCCCGCCCCGATGCCCAGCGCCGGATCGCCGCTCGCCACGATGGCGTCCCGGTAGAAGCCCGCGTGTGCTCGCTGGGAGATCCAGGCGTCGGAGTCGTCGAGCGTTTCCCGATCCAGGCCATGCCGGGCGAGGAGGGCCGTCGCGTCGGCCCCGCGCGACTCGAGCTCGAGCAGGACCGCCCGGGTGATCCAGGCGCAGATGCCAGGCTCGCCCCGGGCCGGGGCCGGGCGGGTAGGTCCAACGGCGGGCCGCGTCTTCTTCACCTGGGGTGTCTTACCACCATCCGCTTCCGGAACCCCGGATCGGGAGTGATCGACTTCCGGTCGAGCGTCCCGGGCGGCAACCGGGGTTCGAAGTGCTCCGCTCCCCAGCGTATCGGGGCGCCGACCGCGGCGACGAGATGGGCGGCATCCGCGCGGTGGGCGCGCTGCGGGATCCACCCGTCCGGATCGAGGAGCTGCGCGCGGACGAGTCCCTGCAGCTCGAGGAGCCGGTCGGCAGGGATGCCGCGCCATCCCGACCTTCCCGCACGGCGCCCGGGGCCGGGGACCTCGCGGGGCCCGCGCCCGTGTCACTGTCAGACCCCCGATCCATGCTCCACGCTGCCGGTGTCGGCTCTCGAGAGGCGCCGCCGGGCATTCCCGATCAGGAGGTCCGTCGACATGGCAGTGAAGGTGATGGTTGCTCCCGCAATCGCAGCCGCCGCAGAGGTCCCGCACGCCCGGAGGGTCCGCGACCCCAACGCGCCCCCGAAGCCCCGGCGCCGCAAGTCGGCCGTCTACGACGCCGACGGCCACGAGGTGCTCATCACCCTCATGTGCCTGAAGTGCCACCAGATGCGCCCGCTCGCCATGTTCGGGCTGCGCCGGATGGCGGACGGTTCCATCCGCAACCAGCCCTGGTGCCGCGGGTGCCGATCGGGTGCAGGGGCCGAGCGTCCGCGCCGGCGCGAGCAGGAGGACGCCCCGGTGGAGATCGAGCAGGACGTGTCGACTCCCGAATCGGCCGCATCGGCCCCGGTGCCGCGGCGCCCCATCGACGCGGGGCAGGTCGCGACCCAGATCGCCGCCGCCCTCGCAGCAGGCTACCGGAAGTAATCGAGGATTCCCCGGGTCACCCGGGGACCGTCGCACGCTCGAGAGAGCAGGGGCCGCCCGCGGTATCGCGCGGCGGCCCCACCTTTTTCCACGCGCCTTTTTTGCGCGTGTGATCGGCCATTCACGACCCGTCGGCACCATTTCGGGATCCTCATTTTGACGGCCATCAAAGGGCATCACCCACCGTCACCACCCCTGACGATCTGCGTTGTGCTTTGAGACGGGTCGGGTACGATTCGCCGTCTCTCCACGACAGCCAACGCAGTCTCCGTCCAACCTTCAGCGGTAGGAGTCCTGAATGGCACACAGCAACCTCAAGGCGAAGCTCCTCGAGAAGATCGAGGCGCACCGTCCCCGCACCACGAAGCTCACCAAGGAGTTCGGCAACGTCGTCATCGACAAGGTCAACATCGGCCAGTGCATCGGCGGTGCGCGCGACATCCGCAGCCTCGTCACCGACATCTCCTACCTCGATCCGTTCGAGGGCATCCGCTTCCGCGGCAAGACCATTCCCGAGACCTTCGCGGCCCTGCCCAAGGTTCCCGGCAAGGAGCAGCCGTTCGTCGAGGGCTTCTTCTGGTTCCTGCTGACCGGCGAGATCCCCACCATGGCCCAGACGCTCGAGGTCGTGGAGGACTGGAAGGCCCGCGCCGCCGTCCCGGCCTACGTGGTCGACGTGCTCCGCGCCCTGCCGCGCGACTCGCACCCGATGACCATGCTCTCCACGGCGGTCCTCGCGATGCAGCGCGACTCCATCTTCGCCAAGAAGTACGGCGAGGGCGGGCTCAAGAAGAACGACATGTGGGACCCGATGTACGAGGACTCGATGAACCTGCTGGCGAAGCTGCCGGCCATCGCCGCGTACATCTACCGCATGAAGTACAAGGCCGACGTCCAGATCGCCCCGGATCCCAAGCTCGACTGGGGCGGCAACTTCGCCCACATGATGGGCGTGGCGCCTCCGTACGACGAGGTGGCCCGCATGTACTTCATCCTCCACTCGGACCACGAGTCGGGGAACGTCTCGGCGCACACCACGCACCTCGTGGCCTCGGCGCTGTCCGACGCGTACTACTCCTTCTCCGCCGGCCTGAACGGCCTCGCGGGCCCGCTCCACGGCCTCGCGAACCAGGAGGTGCTCGGCTGGATCATGGGCGTGATGAAGAAGCTCAACAACAAGGTGCCCACCAAGGAGGAGCTCGAGAAGTTCCTCTGGGACACCCTGAACGGCGGCCAGGTGATCCCGGGCTACGGCCACGCGGTGCTCCGCAAGACCGACCCGCGCTACGTCGCCCAGAACGAGTACTCGAAGAAGCACCTGCCCAACGACCCGATCTTCCAGCTCGTGAACATGATCTACGAGGTGGCGCCGGGCGTCCTCACCAAGCACGGCAAGACCAAGAACCCCTGGCCGAACGTCGACGCGCACTCGGGCGTCATCCAGTGGTACTACGGCGTCCGCGAGTGGGACTTCTACACGGTCCTCTTCGGCGTCGGCCGCGCGCTGGGCGTGCTCGCCAACATCACCTGGGACCGCGGTCTCGGCTACGCCATCGAGCGCCCCAAGTCGGTCACCACCGACATGCTCGAGCAGTGGGCCAAGGACGGCGGCCGCAAGGGCGCCGAGGACTAGTCTTCCCCGCCTCGTGAAGTTCCCGGGGGCCGCTCCGCGAGGGGCGGTCCCTCTTCTTTTGGGCTCAGTCCTGCCCCTGCCGCCGGAGGGTCTCCTCCAGGATGGCGAGCGCGAGGCGCCCCTTCGCGCTCACGGCGCCCCGCTTCAGCGCGACGAGGGCACGGAGGCTCGCGACCTTCACGGGCTGCCCCTCGACCTCGACCGTCACGCAGTCCCGGGCAAGGTCCTCGTAGGCCGCTCCGCCCTCCACCGCACCCAGCACGTCGAGCGGGCCGAGCGTCGTCATGAGCAGATGGTGTCCGTCGCCGAGCAGCGCCTCACGGACGGGCCGGAGCACCTGCCCCGCCGGGCGTCCCCGGTACCGCGCGTCGACGCCGTCGAGGAAGGCGATCAGCCGGTCGACGTTGGCCGGATCCCGCCGGTGGACGACGTCGACGTCCATCGTCGTGAGCGGCGCCCCCTGCGCCACCCCCGCGAGCGCGCCCACGAGGACGAAGTCAGTCCCGCTGGCCGCCAGTCGCGCGAGCAGCGTCGTCAGGCCGGAGGGCGGCGAAGCCATTTCGAAGCTCCTGGATGCACTGGACCATCCGGTCGTTCAGTCGAAGCCGCTCCTCGGGACTGAGCGCGAGCATCGCGTCGACGAGCGTCACGTCGCACGCGCCGGAGGTTTCGGCGTCCTCTCGCCCGGGAGCGCGCTCCTTCGAGGCGGCCATGCGGAAGAGTCTAGCAGGAGACCCCGACCGGCGGGATCCGACGCGGCGCCGCCTCTCACGCCGCCGCCGGCGCCTGGCCCGCCGCGGCGCGGAGCAGGAACTCCTCCACGATCCGCATGGACTCGACGGGCTGCCGCTGCAGGACGAGGTGGGGCGTGTCGAGGAGCCGCACCTCGGCCCGGGGCTGGAGCGCGCGGATCTCCCCGGGAAGCGTCGAGCGGAGGAGCCGGTCGCGCTTCCCGCCGAGGAAGAGGAGCGGTACCGGGCAGCGGCGGAGCGGCTCGGAGGCGTCCACCGCGAGCGCCTCCCGGGCCCGCGCCGCCATCACCCGGGC
>JBAVCR010000176.1:0-2114 GCA_049586815.1 Anaeromyxobacteraceae bacterium | reverse complement strand
GGCGCCGCGCGCCGCGCCGCCTCGGACGGGCTCTGCCGCGCGCTGCGGGAGCCGCTCCACGCGCTGTGCCTCCACCTCACCGGACGCCGGGCCGACGCCGAGGACGCGGTGCAGGAGGTCCTCGCGGCGGTGGACCGCGGCCTGCCCGCCTTCCGCGGCGCCTCGCGCCTCACGACCTGGGTGTACCGGATCGCGCTGCGCGCCTCGCTGCAGGCAAGGGCGCGCCGGCGGGACGGCGAGCCGCTCGACCCCGAGACGCCGGGCGGGGGAGGCGAGGGAGCCATGGCCATCCGGGACGAGGCCCGGCGCGCCACCGCAGCGCTGGCGCGCCTCCCGGCCGAGCCGCGCGCCCTCCTGTCGCTCTTCGCGATCGAGGGGCTCTCCCACCCGGAGATCGCCGACATCCTGGGGGTTCCGGAGGGAACCGTCTGGTCGCGCCTGCACGCGGCCCGGAAGGCGCTCCTCGCCGAGATGGGCGCCTAGACCCGAATGGGGCCATGTGAAATGGACCCGTCCCGTCTACGTCAAGGTGGCACCAACTTCACCCAGGGGTCCCGCCATGAAGAAGATCGCCATCGCCACCGCAGCACTCCTCGCCATCATCGCCCTCTCGGCAGCCGCCGCGGAGCCAGCCGCGAAGTCGAAGGGCTCGGCCCGCCTGGCGCGCGGGAAGTACCTCGTCGAGCAGGTCGCCATGTGCGTCGACTGCCATTCCCCCCGCGGCCCGACCGGTGAGTACGTCCGCGAGAAGTGGCTGCAGGGCGCGCCCCTCGCCTTCAAGAACACCGTCCCGATGCCGAGGTGGTCCGAGGTGGCGCCGCCGCTCGCCGGCCTCCCCGGCTGGACCGAGGCCCAGGTCGTGACCCTGCTCACCACCGGGAAGGACCAGAAGGGCGGCACCCCCGAGCCTCCCATGCCGGAGTACCGGATGACGAGGGAGGACGCTGCCGCGGTGGCGGCCTACCTCGCCTCCCTCGGATCCGTGGCGAAGAACTGACGGACGCCGGGTGACCGACGAGTGCCAGTACTGCGGGGCGGACCTCGACGCGTCGCCGCCGGTCCACGAGACCGGGTACCTCTACGGCATCGAGTGCCGCCGCTGCCCGCCCGGGAAGCGGCGGTCCCTCGTCCTCGCCCGTCCCGGCCCGGTGGACGCGCTCGAGTGCCCGGATTGCGGGGCGACGCTCGCCCCCGCCGGCGCGCACGAGGACGTGCTCGTGGTGAAGGAGATGACCTTCGTCGTGTGCCCGTCGTGCGGGGAGCGGTGCGACGTGTACGCGGTGCGGAAGCTGCGCGACGTGAGCGGCGGGACGATGTAGAGGGTCCGGCCCGCTCAGATCCATCCCTGCTCGACGTACCACCGCGCCGATCGGTCGATCGACGCCGCCAGCCCGACCCGGGCCTCGAAGCCGAGCACCTCCCGGGCCTTGCCCGGGTCGCAGACCCAGCCCGGCGCGAGCACCTGCTCGGCCAGCTTGCGGTTGAGCGGCAGGCGCCGGTCGAGCACCCGGCTCAGGAGGTCGGCGGCCGAGCCCGCCGCCCGCAGCAGGGCGGGGGGGACGGGGATCGTCACCGGGTTCACGCCCAGTGCGCGAGCGATCTCGCGCTGCAGCCCCTCCACGCTGGTCCGCTCCGGGGAGGCGACGAAGAAGGCCTGCCCGACCGCCGCCGGGTGCGTGGCCAGGACGGCCAGCCCGCGGACGCAGTCCTCCACGTCGACGAAGGAGAGCGGGCGCGGCGCGCGGCCGAAGGAGAGCACCACGCCGCGGCGCACGATCCGGAAGAAGAGCAGGTTCTCCCGGTCCCCGGGACCGGTGACGCGCGGCGGGCGGGCCACCGTCACCGGGAGCCGTCCGGAGAAGGAGAAGGTGAGCCGCTCGGCCTCCACCTTCGACTCCCCGTACCACTCCCGCGGGGCGAAGGGCTCGTCCTCGCGCCGGGGGACGGCCGACGGGCCGGCCGCCGCCATCGACCCGGCCAGCACGAACCGGGAGAGCCCGGGCGCGTGGGCGGCGCAGGCCTCGAGCAGGAGGCGGGTGCCCCCTGCATTCACCCGCAGGAAATCCTCCCGCCGCGGGGCGCGCCGGACGCCGGCCAGGTGGAGGACCACGTCC
>JBAVCR010000175.1:0-1825 GCA_049586815.1 Anaeromyxobacteraceae bacterium | reverse complement strand
GTTCAACCGGTTGAACCGGGGGGGCCGGGCGAACCGGACGGTACCGTGGCCGTCGCAGCGACATCGCTGGCCCGTTCTTGCGCGGCGCAGGCGCCGCGCTGCAGGACGGCGCGCTGCTGGCTACAGGGTCGCGAGCGCCCGCTGCAGCCCGAACTTCACCTCGCCGGCGATCACGTTCAGCCCCGGGTGCGTCGACGCGATGGTCGCCATGGGGTCGATGGCGGAGACCACCGCCTTGCCGTCGTCGCCCTCGTAGACGACCACGTTGCAGGGCAGCATCACGCCCACTTCCAGCTCGGCGGAGAGCGCCCGGTAGGCGAGCTTCGGGTTGCAGGCTCCCAGGATGCGGTAGCGGCGGAAGTCGGCGCCGATCTTCTCCTTCAGCGTCGCCTGGACGTCGATCTGCGTCAGCACGCCGAAGCCCTCGGCCTTGAGCGCGTCGGGGACCTTGGCGAGCGCCTCCTCGAAGGTGAGGTTCGTCTTCTTCTGGATCCGGAATTCGGCCATGGGGACCTCCTGCGGGAAAGACTACAGGCTGAGCCGCAGCGCGACGCCGAAATCGGCGACGGGCGGGGGGATGTTGACCGGCGTTTCCAGGTAAGGCGGGAAGGCCGGGACGTCGATGGCGAAGCGGAAGGCGCCTCCCTGCCTCCCGTAGTGCACGGCCGCGTAGGCCTCGAGGCGCAGGTAGGTGAGCAGCAGCACCGAGTAGTCGACGCGGCTGATGAAGGTCTGGTCGGTCAGGTTCCCGAGCGTCGAGAAGATGAAGGTGGTGTCCCACCAGTTCCACGGCTTCGGGACGAGGACGTAGAGGCCGAGCTGGTTCCGCCCCACGTAGAAGGGGTTGTACTGCGTGTTCACGATGAGCCAGGGGTAGATGGCCGGGTCGGCGTAGCCGAGCGAGTTGTAGAAGTACTCGGCGCCGACGGTGAGGGTGTGGAGGTCGTCGTACTTCCAGGTCCAGGAGGCGCCCACCGTGACCTGCGGCGCGAAGCCGGGCTGGTAGGACTCGTAGGTCCCCGGGTAGGGCGGCGTGGTCTGCCAGTCGGGAGGCGTCAGCATGTTCCACTGCGGGAGCCCGTTCGGCGTGCCCTTCCCGAGCGACGCCTCCCCGTAGAAGTCGATCTCCCAGATGGCCCACGAGGCGTCGAGGCCGAGCCGGGGCAGCGTGCCGGAGCGGGCCACCACCTCGGCGGCGACCTCGAGCGTGCCCAGCACCACCTCGGCGCGCAGCGCCCCGCCCACCTTGCCGAGCTGGTCCACCACCTCGTTCCCGCTGAGGAGCAGGAAGCCGTAGAAGTTCCAGCCCGCCTTCTCCCAGGGGACGTGGAGCTTCAGCATCCACTCGCCCTGCCGCTCGTCGAACACCGAGAGCGGGTCGCGCTTGCGGAAGTGGAGGAAGTCGGTGGGGTTCCAGAAGCGGGCCACGCCCCAGGTGACCTGCTGCTTGCCGGCGGTGACGAAGACGGTCCGCGCCACGTCGAAGCGGATCCAGGCCTGGTCGAGCACCACCTGCGTGCCGTAGACCTGGCCCAGCGCGGTGTTCTGCACGTCGGAGGGGACGAGCGGGTTCACCTGGGCGCGACCGAGCACGAACCCCCGCACCCGGTCGTTGGGGCGCACGTCGACGTAGAGGTCGACGAGGTTCGGCGAGGTGAGCACCCAGCCGGCGGGAGGGATCCCCCTCTGCCACTGGGTGTCGAGCCGGAGGTAGAGCATGCCGCCGATCTTGAGCGGGTCGGAGGGCGCCGGGGGTGCGCCGAAGCCGGGCGGGGACGGCGAGGCCGTCTCCAGCCGGGCGTCGGCCGGGGATGCGGGCACGGCG
>JBAVCR010000174.1:0-11717 GCA_049586815.1 Anaeromyxobacteraceae bacterium | reverse complement strand
GGCCGGAGCTCGCCCGGAGGCTCGGGTGGCTCGCGCCGCTCGGTCTCCGCCCCACCGCGGGCCGGGTCCTCGTGGCCGGCGGCGCGCACGACGCCATCGCCGTGGACGGGGCCTTGGCGCTGGCGCGGGCCTGGGGCCTGCCGCTCCGCACCTTCCCGCGGGGGCACCTGACCCTGCTCCTCGCCTGCGCGCAGCTGCGGCGGGAGATCGCGATGATCGCTTCCGGAAGCTCCGGCGCTACTTCTTTCCCGCCCGCTGGGCGTCCCTGAGCGCCTTCACCTCGTCGAAGAAGGCGGCCGGGATCACCTCGCCGCGCACCACCGGCCAGGACTTCTCGGCGGTGGCCCTCCAGGCCGCGGCGTCGACGGTGACGACCTTGAGCCCCTGCTTCTCCATGGCGGTCACCGCCTCGCCGTTCAGCCGGGCGACCTCGACGTCGACCTTCTTGCCGAGCTCCTTGGCGATGGCGATGAGCTTGGGGCGCAGGTCGGCGGGGATCTTCTCCCAGGCGTCCTTGCGCACCACGGTGGCGCCCACGAGCCAGCCCCAGTTCACGTCGATCATGTACGGGGCCTTCTCGAAGAGGCGCGCCGTGAGCACGTAGAGCGGGACGTTGGGGATGCACTCGATCATGCCGGTCTGCAGCGAGGTGATGACGTCGGTGGAGGAGAGCACGACCGGGTTGAACCCGGCGGCCTTCCAGGCCTTGACGCTTCCCGGATCACCTTCCCAGGCGAAGATCTTGGCGCCGGCCGCGTCGGCGGGCGTCTTGAAGGCCTTCGTGCAGAAGAGCTTGATGGCGCCGATGGCGCCCCAGGTGAGGGCCACGTAGCCCTTCTTCTCGAGCATGGCGTCGAGCTTGGGCTCGAGGACGGGGAGCGCCTTCTGCAGCTCGGCGGCCGAGTCGAACATGAGCGGGACGGTGAGCGCCTGCGGCTCGGGGGCGATGTCGTGGAGGCCCACGGTGGTGACGGCGGCGCCCTGGAGCTGGCCGACCGCCATCTTGCGGACCATCTCCCCCTCGTTCCCCTGGGTGCCGCCCGCGTAGATGCGGAGCTTCACCTGGCCGTTCGAGGCCTGGCTCCACCTCTCGGCCATCTCCTTCAGGAGCTCGTGCCAGGTGGAGCCGTTCGGGGCGAGCGTGCCGAGCTTGATCTGGACCTGGGCCTGGCCAGCCACGGGCGTGAGGGCGACGAGCAGGGCGGCGAGGAGCGTCTTCTTCACGGGGGGTCTCTCCGGGTCAGGCGAACAGGTCGTCGGCGTGGGCGAGCAGCACGCGCGCCCGCCGCTGGGCGAGGAGGTTGGCGAGCCGGAACTCCGGCGCCGAATCGACGTCGAAGGCCAGCACTTCATTCAGGAGCTTCTCGAAGGCGGCCCGGTCCTGCTCCTGGACGAGCACGCCCTCGGCGAGCGAGATCCTGGGACCGAGCTTCTTGCCGCCCGAGATGGCCATGGCGCGGTCGAAGTGCCGACGGGCCACCGCCGGGCCGCCCCCGTCGGCGGCGCTGCGCCCCGCCTCGTAGGTGATGAAGAACTCGTGGAAGGAGCCCGCCCCGAAGCCCTCGTCGAGGGTGAGCCCACGCCGCATCATGGCCACCGGGGCCGGGAGCTCGGAGACGAGCTGCATGTCCGACTTGCCGTCGGAGATGGCCATGGACCAGGCGGCGGCGGTCCAGTAGAGGACGTCGGCGTCCTGCTTCCTCACCCGCTCGAGCGCCGGCCCGAGGTCGCGGACCGCGAGCAGCTTCGCCGGCAGGCCAGGGTAGAGCGCCTGCAGCGCGCGCATGCCGTAGTCGCGCCCACGCAGGAAGAGCTTGCGGGCGCGGTCGCGACCGGCCCTGGCCTCGGCCGTGCGGCCCTCCATCTCGGCGACGTCGGCGTCCTGCTGCACGAAGGCGTAGGCGTACTGCGTGAAGTTGGCGGCGAGCGCCTTCAGGAGCTCGACGTCGTCGGGGATGGTCGCGAGGAGCGACTCCATCGTCTTCAGCGCGAAGGGGACGGCGTCGCGCACCAGCTCCGGATCCTCGTCGCGCGCGAAGGTGTCGCCCGAGCCGGTGAACGCGCTGGCGGCGATCTTCGCCCCGGTGGTCTTGCACCCGGCGAGGAGGAGCGGCGCGATCGCCGCGGCGAGCAGCCTATTTTTCCAGGGTTTCACGGGAGTTCGCGTGTTAGTCCTATGCGCCACCCCACCCGCCGTCAATTCCGATCCTCGACTGGCCCGATCATGACCGGATCCGCACACCCTCCCGCACCCACGCCCCCTCCGGGTGTGGGGAACGCCAGCCCCTCCGGGCCCTCCGGGGGTGCGCGCGCGATCGTCCGGCGGTTCTTCTCGGCGACGGGAAACCTGGCGGTGGTGGTGGTGCTGCTCGCCATGGTCGTGCTCCCGGTGGCGGCGTCCCTCTGGCGGCGCGTCACCGGCGAGTCCATCCCCAGCGCGACCGTGCTCGTGCAGCACCTCACCCTCTGGATCGGGTTCCTGGGCGCGCTCCTCGCGACCCGGGCGGGGAAGCACCTCCACCTCACCACGCTCGACCTCGTCCCCGACGGCCCGGCCCGGGCCGCCGTCCAGGTATTCACCCGCTGGGTCTCGGCGGCGGTCACCGCCGTGCTCGCCTATGCGTCGGCCCGCCTCGTCCACGCCGAGAGCGAGACCCGGATGGTGGTGGGCGGGATCCCGTTCTGGTGGAGCATGTCGGTCATGCCGGTGGCGCTCGCCGCCATGTCTGTGGTCTTCGCCTGGAAGGTCGACCCGGGCCCCCGGCGCCGCCTCGTCCGCGCGGCCGGTCTCCTCGTGATCTTCCTCACCATCCTCTACGCCGAGGCGTCGCTCCCCGACCCGGGGGGCTGGCCCCTCGACGTGCTCGGCACCCCGGGCCGGGCCTTCGCGGCGATGGCGGCCTCGCTGCGGGGAGTGCTCGGCCCGCTCGCGGCCCCCGGCCCCCTGGTCTGGATCTACGGCAGCGCGGTGGCGGTCGCGTTCCTGCTCGGCGCGCCGGTCTTCGTGGGGATGGCCGGCCTCGCCATGGTCCTCTTCGTGAAGGACTCCACGCCGGTGGCGGCGGTCCCCACGCAGACCTTCACCCTCGTCTCCTCGCCCACGCTGGCGGCCATCCCGCTCCTCACGGTGGCGGGCTACGTGCTCGCCGAGGGCGGCGCAGCGCAGCGCCTGGTGCGCGCCTACCGCGGCCTCTTCGGCTGGATGCCGGGCGGGCTCGCGGTGATGGCGGTGGTGGTGGCGGCCATCTTCACGACCTTCACCGGCGCCTCCGGCGTCACCATCCTGGCGCTCGGCGGCCTGCTCCTCCCGGCGCTCCTCCAGGACGGCTACCCGGAGGACTTCTCGGTCGGCCTCGTCACCGCGGCGGGATCGCTCGGCCTCCTCTTCCCCCCCTCCCTGCCGGTGATCCTCTACGGCGTGGTGGCGGGGACGGCCATCGAGGACCTCTTCATCGGCGGGCTCGTGCCGGGCGTCCTCATGATCCTGCTCGTCGCCGCCTACGGCGTCTGGATGGGCGTCCGCTGCAAGGCGCCCCGGCAGCGCTTCCAGCCCGGCGAGGCGTTCCGCTCGCTCTGGGAGGCCAAGTGGGACCTCGGCCTTCCCACCGTGGTGGTGGTGGTGGTGCTCACCGGCTTCGCCACCATCGTCGAGGCCTCGGCCATCGCAGCGGCCTACGCGCTCTTCGTGGAGCTCGTCATCTTCCGGGAGCTCAAGCCCTTCTCCCAGCTCCCCCGGGTGCTGCTCGACGCCGGGACGCTCGTGGGCAGCGTGCTCATCCTGCTCGGCGTGGCCCTCGGCCTCACCAGCTGGTTCGTCGACGCCGAGATCCCGACGCGCCTCGTGGAGTGGATGACCACCCACGTGAAGAGCCCGGCGCTCTTCCTGCTCATGCTGAACGTGGTGCTGCTCGTCCTCGGCAGCGTGCTCGAGATCTACTCCGCCATCGTGGTGGTGGCGCCGCTCGTGGCCCCGCTCGGCGTGGCCTACGGCATCGACCCCATCCACCTCGGCGTGGTCTTCCTCGCGAACCTCGAGCTCGGCTTCCTGCTGCCGCCCATGGGCTTGAACCTCTTCCTCTCGGCCCAGCGGTTCGGCAAGCCCCTCCCCTACGTCTACCGGAAGGCCTTCCCGTTCCTCGTCATCATGTCGGCGGGCGTGCTGCTCGTGACCTACCTCGAGCCCATCACCACCGGCGTGGTCCGGCTGGTGAAGGGTTAGCGCGCGCCACTACGACGCCGCGCGCCGGGCCGGCCAGCCCTCGCGCAGGACGAAGATCGCGAAGGTCACCGCCCAGGCGCCCACCACGTCGATCGAGTAGTGGAGGTGGGCGAGGAGCACCGACGCCGTCACGACCAGGCTCGCCGCCAGCGCCAGGGGCGCGAGGCGCGAGTGCCCCCGGAGGTACAGCCAGAGGAGGAAGGTCGTGGCCACGTGGCCGGAGAAGAAGAGGTCCTTGGTGAGGTAGGCGGCGATGGCGCCCCGGTCGAAGACGCCCACCGGGGAGAGCAGCTCGGCGTAGGCCGCGGCGAAGCTGCGCCCGCCGATGCCCGGTCCGGCGTGGGCGGGGTCGGGGGGCCCGAGGCCGGTGAGCGCGATGGAGGCGCCGCGGGCGAGGGAGACGAGGCCGCCCGTGATCATGTAGCGGACCCAGCGGCGCGGCTGGCGCCAGAGGAGGAGCGCGGCGAGCGGCAGGTAGACCGCGAGCCACAGCCAGTAGTTCACCCGGTCGATCCAGGCGACGTAGGGCAGCCTCTCGAGGAGCAGGTCGGGCAGCGTGGGGGCGGGCCGGAGCTCGGCCCAGAGCGCCATGGCCGTCATCGCGGCGTAGGCCGCGTAGCGGAAGGCGAGGGCGCCCGCGACCGAGGGCCAGGCGGCGAGGATGGCGCGGATGCCGCCCCCCTCGCCCGTTCCGCGCGCCGTGCCTCCAGCGCCGGCGGCTCCGGTCACGGGAACCGGCCGGCCGCCGAGAGGAGGTCGAGGTTCGCCTGGCGGACCGCGTCCTCGGCGATGACCGCGGTGGTGGCGGCGTCCCGGGCCCGCCGCTCCGCGTCGATGACGTCGAGGTTGCTCGTGGCGCCGGCCCGGTAGGCCTGGTTGGCGAGGTCGAGCGTGGCCGACGCGCTCTCGGCGCCGCGCCGGGCGGCGTCGTAGGCGGCGTAGGAGTAGCGCATCGCCTCGAAGGAGACCCGCACGTCGGAATGGGCCTGGCGCAGCACGCCCTCGAGCGCCACCTCGGCCTCGCGCGCCAGCGCGCCCCGCTCGGTCGCCTGGGCCGGCCGGAGCCCGCCCTCGAAGATGGGGAAGGCGAGGACGAGCTGGGCCACCCAGCCGGTGGGCGGCGTGGGATCGACGGCGTTCGTCTGCGCGTACGCGGCGAACGTCCCTGCCAGCACCGGCATCCAGTCGGTCCAGCTGTCCTTCCAGATGGCCCGGGCGAGCTCGGCGCGCCCGGCGGCCGCCTTCACGTCCTGCCGGTCCTTGAGCGCGTCGTCGGCCTGGGTCAGGTCGGGGTAGTACTTCACCGGTGGCACGCCGGTGGCGTCGAGCGGGCCGCTCGCCCCGCAGACGATCCCCAGCGCCTCCCGTCCGCGCATGAGGAGCCCGTAGGCGGCCTGCAGCTGGACCTCGGCCGCCCAGCGCTCCTGCTCGGCCCGCCTCACGTCGAGCTCGTTTCCCACCCCGCCGTTGCGGCGCGCGACGGAGTACTCCTCGTGGGCCCGGCCCACCTTGACCGCGCTGTCGCTCACGTCGACGGCGCGGCGCGCGGCCACGACGCCCAGGTACGCGCGGGCCGCGGCGATGGCGACGGTGCGCCGCACGTCGGCGTCGGAGAGGCTCGCCACGTCGATCCCCTCCACGCCGTGGGCCCAGCCGTACCAGCGGGAGAAGGCGACGAGCGGGGCGCCGACCGTGGCCGTTCCCTGCAGCGACTGCCCGGGCTGGACCAGGCGGCCGTTCAGGATCCGGTCGTGGTCGAGGACGGACCAGGTCCCTCCCACGGTGAGGAAGGGGAGCGCTGCGGCGCGGGCCTGCCCCATGAGCCCCTCGGCCCGCACGATCTCCTGGGCGGCGATGAGCGCGTTCGTGTTGTGGGCGAGGGCCCGCTTCACCGCGTCGTCGAAGGTGACGGGCTCGGCGACCGCGATCCGGGCGGAGAGCACGACGTCGGGGATGGGAGCGAGCGCGGGAGGGAGGGGCGAAGGCGCCGCCTGGGCGGCGGCCGTGGCGGTGGAGAGGAGCGCGAGGACGGCGAGGGCGGGTCGGATCACGTTGCGGCCTCCACCGAGCCCTCTTCGGGCTCGTCGGCGCCGGGCGCGGTCGGCTCGAAGCGCGCCAGCAGGGTGAACAGCGCCGGGATGAGGAAGAGTGTGAAGAAGGTCGACACGGTGAGCCCCCCGATGACCGCGCGTGCGAGCGGCATGTTGGTCTCGCTGCCCTCGCCGATCCCCAGCGCCATGGGCAGGAGCCCGGCGATGGTGGCGATGGTGGTCATGAGGATGGGGCGGAGCCGGGTCTTGCCGGCCTCCACGGTGGCCTCGACGAGCGGGCGGCCCCGCTCCCGCAGCACCCGGGCGAAGTCGACGAGCAGCACCCCGTTCGACACCACGATGCCCACCATCATGATGATGCCCATGAAGCTGTTCACGTTGAGCGTGGTGCCGGTGAGCCACAGCGCGATGAAGACGCCGGAGACGCCCAGCGGGACCGAGAACATGATGACGAGCGGGTCGAGCAGCGACTTGAACTGCGAGGCGAGGATCATGTAGACGAGCGCCAGCGCCATGAGGGCCGCGAACCGCAGGCTCGCGAAGGCCTCGCGCTGCGCCTGGGTCTGGCCGGAGAGCTGCACCGTGAAACCCTCCGGCGGCGGCACCTCCTCGATGACCTTCTCCACCGCCGCGCTCGCCGAGCCCAGGTCGACGCCCGGGGTGGTGTTGGCGGTCACGTCGACGATCCGCTGCAGGTACTTGCGGTTCACCTGGACCGGGCCGGCGGCGCGCTTCACCTCCGCCACGTTGGCGAGCGGCAGCACGCTGCCGTCGGCGGCCTTCACGAGCACGTCCTTCAGGTCGGCCACCTCGTTGCGCCCCGCGTCGCCGAGGCGAACGTTGATGAAGTACTGGTTCCCGGTCCTCGGATCGGTGAACGGGACCGGGGCGAACTGGGTGTTGCCGACCAGGCTCGTCAGCACGGTCTGGGCCACCTGCTGCTCGGAGACGCCGAGCATGCCGGCCTTCTCGCGGTCCACCACCACGTCGAGCTCCGGGTAATTCTCCTCGCGCGACACCTGCAGGTCGGTGAGGAGCGGCCGCCCGTCGGCCGCCGAGAGGGCGCGCAGCCGCGGCAGGAGCCGCTTCGCGTAGTCGCTGCCGGCGTCCAGGTCGTAGCCCACGATCTCGATGTCGATGGGGGCGGCGGCGCCGAAGTTGAGGATGCGCTTCACGATGCCGCCCACGAAGAAGTAGGACTGCACGCCGGGGATGGCCTCGCGCAGCACGGTGCGCACCTTGTCGGCGGCCTGCTCGTCGGTGATCGGGCGCTGGGTGTGGGGGACGAGGTAGGCCTGCACGGTCCCGGTGTGCGGGCCGGTGTTGGAGGTGAAGAGGGCCGTGCGCCCCTGCGGCAGGCCCACCGTGGAGATGACGGTGGTGGCCACCGGGCCCCCGTCGCTCGCCTTCACCGGCCCGAGCGCCTCGCGCACCGCAGCCTCGATGCGCCTCGTCACCTCCTCGGAGCGCTCCACCCGCGTCCCCACCGGCCCCTTGAAGATGACCTGGAACTGGCTCTCGTCGGTGGGCGGGAAGAACTCGGTGCCCACCTTCCCGGCCAGCGACATCGAGGCGACGAAGAAGACCAGGATGGAGGCGATGACCTTCCAGCGGTTCCCGAGCACCCACCGCAGCGCCCGCGCGTAGGCCTCGTCGAGCCGGTTCAGCTGCCGGGTGATGCGGCGTCCCAGGCCCGCGTCCCCCATGTGACGGCCGCCCCGGTCGAGGTACCGGAGGCAGAGGATCGGCGTGACGGTGCGGGAGACGAGGAAGCTCATCGTCAGCGCGAAGGCGATGGTGAGCGCCAGCGGGATGAAGAGGTTGCGGGCCACGCCGGTGAGGAAGACCACCGGGAAGAACACCACGATGGTGGTGATGGTGGAGACGAAGATGGGCATGGCCACCTCCTGGGCGGCGGCGAGCACGGCGCCCTGCCGGTCGCCCCCCATCTCCAGGTGGCGGTGGATGTTCTCGAGCTCCACGATGGAGTCGTCGACGAGGCGCCCCACGCCGAGCGCCAGGCCGCCCAGCGTGAAGACGTTGAGCGTCTGCCCGGAGAAGTAGAGCAGGACGAAGGTGGCCACGATGGAGAGCGGGATGGCGACGGCGATGATTCCGGTGGCCGACCAGCTCCCCAGGAAGAGCAGGATGACGAGGATGGCGAGGCCGCTGCCCCAGAGCGCCTCGTGCTCGAGCGACGAGATGGCGGCCCGGATGTAGGCCGACTGGTCGAAGGAGACGGTGAGCTTCACGTTGGGCGGGACGCCGCGCAGTCCGGGCAGCGCCTTGCGCAGCTGGTCGACCACGTCGACGGTGTTGGCGCCGGGCTGCTTCAGCACGCGGAAGTAGACGCCCCGGGAGCCGTTCACCCGGGCGATCTCGGTCTGGTCGGCGGTCCCGTCGACCACCCGGGCCACGTCCCGGATGCGCACCGGGGCCACCCGGTCGTTGCCGGCGCCCTTCCCGGCCGGGCGTACCACCACGTCCTCGAGGGGCCGGGCCGCGCCGATCTGGGTGTTGGAGAAGACGTTGTAGTCGCGGTCGCCGGCGCGCAGCGTCCCGCTGGGGAGGAGCAGGTTCGAGGCCCGCACCGTGTTCACCACGTCGAGCACGGTCAGGCCGCGCGCGCGGAGCGCGTCGTTCTCCACCTGCACCTGGATCTCGCGCACCTTGCCGCCGCCGAGCGGGGCGCTGGCCACGCCCTTGATGCGCTCCAGCTGCGGCTCGACCACGTTGTAGCCGAGGTCGTAGAGCTCCTTCTCGTCGAGCCCCTCGGCGCTCATCGAGACGAAGGCCACCGGGATGTTGGAGACGTCGAACTTGACGATGAAGGGCTGGTCGATGCCGGGGGGCAGGGTGTTCAGGATCTGGGCCACCCGCTGCTGGACCTCGAACTGGGCGTTGTCGAGGTTCACGCCGTACTGGAACCAGACGGTGACCGCCGAGAACCCCTGCTTGGAGACGCTCTCGACCCGGTCCACGCCGGGCGCCGCGGAGACGGCGCGCTCGATGGGGACGGTGATCGACTTCTCGACGTCGACCGGGCCGGCGCCCGTGTAGAAGGTGGCCACCCGGATCTGCGGGACGTCGATGCTGGGGAAGAGGTCGACCGGCAGCCGCGTGAGCGCCACCCACCCCAGGGCGAGCGCCATGAGCGACATCATCAGGATGAAGATCGGGTTGCGGAGGGCGAGGCGTGTCAGCCACATGGCGGTGCGGGACCTTCCTGCGGCTAGGGCGTGCTGGCCGTGGCCGCGGGCTTCCCCGTGTAGGGATCGGTCCCGCGCACCGGCCGGATGGGCGCGCCGTCGGCGAGGGTGTCGGTCCCGGCCGTGACCACCTCGTCGCCGGGCCGGAGCCCCTCCACCACCTCGAACCAGTTGCCCCCGTCGACGCCGATGCGGACCTCCACGCGCTTCACCTTCTCGCCCTGCACCACGTAGGCGTAGTAGCGCCCGTCGGAGATCTGGACCGCGCCGACCGGCACCACCACCGCGCCCGGGTGCACCGCGGTGACGATCGTGCCGCGCCCGTACATGCCCGGGCGGAGCTCGCCGGGGTTCGCGAGGTGGACCTCGGCGTCGACGGTGCGGGTCACCGGGTCGAAGGCCGGCGAGAGGCGCACCACCTTGCCGGAGTACCGCTTCCCCGGGAGCGCGTCGAAGTCGGCCGTGGCGGCCTGCCCCACCCGCACCGTGGGGGCGTCCTTCTCGTTCACCGGGACGAAGACGCGCAGGACGTCGTTGCGCTGCACGGTGAGGATCGACCCGCTGCCGGCGTTGGGGCCGACGAGGGCGCCCGGGTCGAGCCGGCGCTGGGAGACCACGCCGTCGATGGGAGAGGTGATCCGGGTCTCGCCGAGGCGGGTGGAGACGGCCTGGAGGTTGGCCTGGGCGGTGGCGTAGGCGGCCTCGGCGTTCTGCAGCTCCTGCTGGGAGACCACGCCGGAGGGGGCGAGCGCCTCGGCCCGCGCCTTGTTGGCCCGGGCCTGCTCGAAGGCCACGCGGGCGGCCTCCATCTGGTCGGGCAGGTCGGAGGGGCGGACGATGGCGAGCAGCTGCCCCTTCCTCACCAGGTCGCCACGGTCGACCAGCACCGCGTCGAGGTAGCCGATGCTCTTCGCGCCGACGTCGGCCTGGAAGAGCGGGCGGAGGTCGACCGGGGCGCGGATCTCGACCGGGACGTCGCGCACCTCGACGGCGGCCACGGTCACCGCCGGAGGGGGACGCTGGCGGGGCGCCGCCGTGCCGCCCTTGCACGCCGCGACGGAGAGGAGCAACGCGACCGCGAGCGTGCGGGCGCGCCGGGAGGGGGGGGGCATCCGGGGAGGAATAGCTCCCCACCCCCCGAAAGACAAGGAGGCGTTCCGGCTGCAACGCTTCTTCACATTCCCGCTGCCGGCGCGGCCGGCGCGTCGCCCCAGAGCGCGCGCACCAGCTTCGGGCGGACCCCGGCGGCGGCCAGGAGCGCCTCCAGCCGGGCCCTGGCCTTCTGGGACTCTCCGTGAATGCGGCGCCCCAGGATGAGCTCGTTCTTGAGCGAGTGCTCCCAGCCGGCCAGCTCGGTGACCGTGACCTGGTAGCCGAGCGCCTCGAGGGCGAGCGCGCGGATCACGTTGGTGAGGTGCGAGCCCAGCTCCCGCCGGTGCCACGGGTGGCGGTGGAGCTCGGCGATGGCCGGGTCGGAGCCCTCGCGCCCGGCCAGCTGGCGCGCCACCTCGGCCTGGCAGCAGGGCACGACGGCGACGTGGTCGGCGCCGTGGCGGGCGGCGAGCACGATGGCGTCGTCGGTCGCGGTGTCGCAGGCGTGGAGCGCGGTGACGAGGTGCACGCGGGGCGGGACGGGGGCGTCGGCCACGTCGGAGGCGAGGAAGCGCATCCGCTCGTAGCCGAGGCGCGCCGCCCTCTCCGCGCAGGCCTGCGCCAGCTCGGGCCGGGACTCGATGCCGAGCAGCGTCCCCTTCCCCGCCGGCCCGACGAGCACCTCGTAGAGGATGAAGCCCAGGTAGCCCTTGCCGGACCCGCAGTCGACCAGCACGGGGTCGCCGAAGCGGGAGAGCGCGTCGTCCACGGCGGGTGTGAGCAGGCGGACGAGGTGGTTCACCTGCTTCAGCTTGCGCAGGCTGTCGGCGTTCAGGTCGCCGTCGCGGGTGAGGAGGTGCAGCTCCTGGAGGAGCGGCCTCGAGCTCCCGGGGAGGAGTTCCCTCGCCACCTCGTCGCGGTCCACCTTGCGGCGCATGGGGGGCACTCTACCCCGGGGGCGGCCGGACGGCACCGCGCGGTCCGTGCCGCGGTCGGGAGCGTTCGCCGACCGGGCGCTGCTGCGGGAAATCGGCTGGTCGCGCGGGTCGGCAGGGAAATCGCAATGCAACGGGGCGCGCCGGACACGGCGGCGTTTCATCCAGGCGAAACGGAGATGACCCACCCCGATCGGAGGAGGGCGAGGCA
>JBAVCR010000173.1:0-2223 GCA_049586815.1 Anaeromyxobacteraceae bacterium | reverse complement strand
GGCCTCCTCCTGCCCGTCCAGGAGCCGTGTCCGGGTGGCCCGCTCGACGGCCTCCCAGGAGGCACGCGCCTCCCCGTAGCACCCAGCGTGAAGGGTGAGCGTGCCCCGGTGGATGCGCAGGGTCCGGGCGGCGAGGCGGTCGAGCAGCGATCGGTCGTGCGACACGAGGAGGCCGACCCCGCGGAAGCGTTCGAGCGCCTGCACGAGCACCGCCCGCGCCTCCGCGTCGGCGTGGTTCGTGGGCTCGTCGAGGAGGAGGACGTCCGGCTCCCTCGCGAGCGCCGCGCCGACCTGCCAGCGCTTCCGCACCCCCGGGGAGAGGGTCGCGAAGCGGGAGAGCGCGCCGGGATCGAGGCGGAGCAGGCCCGTGAGGCGCCTCGCCTCGCCGTCGTGCCGTCGGGCGAGGAGGAGCGCGTCCGGGCCGGGGGCCGTCCCGGTCTCCTGCGGGCAGAGGACGACCCGGGCGCCCTCCGGGAGGACGCGGACCGTGCCCGCGGTCGGGACGAGGGAGCCCTCCACGAGGCGGAGGAGCGTGGTCTTGCCGGCCCCGTTCTCCCCCACCACGGCGGTCCAGCCGGCGGGAAGGTGCGCGTCGGCGCGGGTGAAGAGGGGAACGGCGTCGGCGTGGCGGAAGGCGAGCCGCTCGAGGCGGATCGATGACATGCGGAACTCCTGGACGAGGGGCGGCGCGGGGCGCCGCCACGGGCGGGGACGGAAGGCCGGGTCGTCAGGAGTGGAGGGTCATCGGACCCCGCCGGGAAGCGGGGCGGCGACCGTGTAGCACGGGGGCGGGATCGCTCGCAATCCGCGCCCCGGTTCGCGGCTCAGTCCAGCTTCACGGGGAGGAAGGTGAAGGGCGCGGCGGGCAGGAAGCTCCCGGAGACCTCCCCGGCGTGGAGCCTTCCGCCCGCGACCTCGAGCTTGCGCACCGGTGCGCCGGCCTTCAGGTCGAGGTTCGCCATCGAGACCCAGAACGCGCCGGGGAGCGTGGCCGAGTCGTACGCGTAGACGAGCCGTTTCTGGTCGGCGATGGTCCGCCAGAGGGTGGAGGAGATGTTCGGCTGCCCCGGCGTCGTGATCCCGAGCGGAACGCTCACGCTGCGCACGACGCCGAGCACGCTCGCGATGGCCTGGAACTCGAACTTCCGGCCCGGCACCGCGTCGATGTACGCGGGGTCGACGGCGCGCGGGATGGCGCCGAGCAGGAAGCTGGCCCGGGCGAAGCGGTCGGCGGCCCGGTTGGTGCCGGGGAGGAAGACGAGGCCGCCGATCGACTTCCAGTAGGCGTTCAGGGCGAGCTGCTCGTCGAAGACGGGCGAGTTCGTCATCACGGTGAACTCCTTCCCGTGGTGGATGAGGAGCTTGCCGCCCACGTACTCCAGGATGGCGGAGTCCCCGGTCGCGTCGGAGAGCGACAGGTGGAGCTGCGCCGGCTTGCCGTTCGGGAGCTTGGCGGTGACGACCTGGAAGCTCTCCTTGCCGAGGGACTCGACCGCCTCGGCCACCGTCGCGAAGTTGTCGAGGGCGTACTGCGCCCAGAGGCTGATGGAGAGGGCAGGGCGGCCGTCCGGCTTCCCGTAGTCCGACTCGGCGAGGTAGAGCAGGTTCGCGACCAGCCCCTTCTCGTTCATGCCGTCGGCGCTGCCCAGGTCGTAGCCGCTCGCCACCACGCTGCCGTAGCGGGAGGTCCAGCGCGGCGCCCTCGGCCCGGTCGCCCCGTCGCGCTGCATGCCGCGCGGGAACGCCCAGAGGTGCGTGTACATGTCCTCGGCCCAGTCCATGCTGCGACCGGTGATGACCGTGCCGTCGGGCGCCGTGTAGAGGACGCGGGTGCAGGGGAGGGCGGGGGTCGGGGCGAGCGAGGCGACGAGCGCCGCGCCCAGGGTGGCGACGACGCTGCGCAGGGATCGGAGGGTCATCGTCCCCCGATAACCAGGGGCGGTGGAGGAGCGCCACCCACACGTTCCCACGGACCCACGATGGTGCCGGTCGCGAAGGCGAGGCGGCGTCGCCCCCTCGGGACACGTCGTCGGGAATCCCCGACACGCGCTCGCCCCAACCCCCTGGAATCACGAGGGCCGGATCCTGGCAAGCCGGGTGCAATCTCCTCCCTCGTCTTTCAACCCTCACGAAACGCCACGGAGAACACCATGAACCGCAAGACCCCCAGCATCATCGGCGCCGCAGTCGGACTCGCCCTCTTCCTCGCCGTCGCCCTGCTCC
>JBAVCR010000172.1:0-4282 GCA_049586815.1 Anaeromyxobacteraceae bacterium | reverse complement strand
GGCCGGAGACCCACGATGGATCCCTCGAGCCCGCTGCTCGCCGACTACGCCGGGATTCCCGGAACCTGGGACGAGCTCTTCACCGAGCGGGGCGCTCCCCGCCCCGCCTTCCGGAAGGCGCTCGACGTGCTCGGCGGCCACACCCGCTCCGGCTTCGCCATGTGCCAGGGGCTCGCCGAGCGCGCGCTCCTCAACCAGGGCGTCACCTTCTCGGTCTACTCCGACGACCGCGGCACCGAGAAGATCTTCCCCTTCTGCCTCGTGCCCCGGATGATCTCGGCGCCCGACTGGTCGGCGCTGGAGCGGGGGCTCGTGCAGCGCGTCCGGGCCCTCGAGCTCTTCCTCGCCGACCTTTACGGCGACCAGCACATCCTCCGCGACGGGACGCTGCCGGCCGACCTGGTGCTCGCCTCCAAGTCCTGGTTTCCGCAGCTGCGCGGCGTTCGTCCGCCCGGCGACGTGCGGATCCACATCGCCGGGATCGACCTGGTCCGGGACCCGAACGGCGTCTTCCGGGTGCTGGAGGACAACCTGCGGACGCCGTCGGGCGTCTCCTACGTGCTCGAGAACCGGATCATCTCGAAGCGGGTCACGCCGGAGGTCCTCGACGCGGCGCGGGTCGAGCCGGTCGACGCCTACCCGGGCCGCCTCGCCGACTCGCTCCGGTCGGTGTCGCCGATCGACCCGGCCGAGTCGTCGGTGGTGGTGCTCACGCCCGGCCCCTACAACTCGGCCTACTTCGAGCACAGCTTCCTCGCCCGCACCATGGGGCTCGAGCTGGTGCAGCCGGCCGACCTCTTCACCGAGCGTGACCGGGTCTTCTGCCGGACCACCCGGGGGCCGAGGCCCGTCCACGTCATCTATCGGCGCATCGACGAGACCTTCCTCGACCCGGAGGTCTTCCGCCCCGACAGCCTCCTCGGCGTGCCCGGGATACTGCGCGCCTGGGCCAAGGGGAACGTGGCCCTCGCGAACGCGCCCGGGAACGGCGTCGCCGACGACAAGGCGGTCTACCCGTTCGTCCCGGACATCGTCCGCTACTACCTCTCCGAGGAGCCGCTGCTCGCCCAGCTCGACACCTGGGTCTGCGCGCGCGACGACGACCGGCGCTTCGTCCTCGACCACCTCGACGAGCTCGTCGTGAAGGCGGTCGACGAGGCCGGCGGCTACGGCATGCTGATGGGGCCGCAGGCCACGAGGGCCCAGATCGAGGAGTTCCGCAAGCGCGTCGAGGCCGAGCCGCGCAAGTACATCGCCCAGCGGCGCCTCGAGCTCTCCACCTGCCCGACCTGGGTGGAGGGGAAGGGGCGGGTGGAGCCGCGCCGCGTCGACCTGCGCCCCTACATCCTGAACGGTCGCGACGGGCCGTGGGTGCTGCCCGGCGGCCTCACCCGGGTGGCGCTCGTCGAGGGATCCTACGTGGTGAACTCCAGCCAGGGCGGTGGCTCCAAGGACACCTGGGTGCAGAAGCCGGAGGCCGCATGATCTCCCGCGTCGCCGATCACTGCTTCTGGCTGGGGCGCTACCTGGAGCGGGCCGAGTCGGCCGCCCGCGTGCTGGGCGTGACCCGCAACCTGGCCCTCGACGTGGGCCTGAACCCCCGCCACGTCTGGCTGCCCGTGATCATCGTCTCCGGGGAGGAGGAGCGCTACGCCCGGGCCGGCCAGGGGCGTACCGACGACGGCGAGCGGGTCCAGGACTACATGACCTGGGACGAGGAGAACCCGAGCTCCATCGTCCGATCGCTCTCCGCGGCCCGCGACAACGCCCGGTCCATCCGCGAGGCGGTGAGCCTCGAGACCTGGGAGGCGCTGAACGCGCTCTACCTCTGGATGGGCAGCCCGCGCGCCCGCTCCGAGTGGCGCGAGGACCGGCACGCCTTCTACCGGCGCATCCGCACCTCGATGCAGTCGCTCCAGGGCATCGTCCGGGGCACCATGCTCTTCGACGACGCCATGCACTTCATGCTGCTCGGGGTGATGCTCGAGCGGGCCGGGCAGACCGCCCGCATCCTCGACGTGCACCACCACGCCTTCCAGGCGCTCGGCTCGCACGAGGTCATCGAGACCGCGCTCTGGCTCGCGCTGCTCCGCGCCTGCTCCGGCTTCGAGCCGTTCATGAAGGTCCACCGCGGCAAGGTGAACCCGGTCGCGGTGGCCCGCTTCCTCGTGGTCGACCCGCTCTTCCCCCGATCGGTGCGCTTCTCGCTGCGGGCGGCGGTGTCGCGCTTCGACAGGCTCCGCCCCCCCGACGAGCCCGGGCTGCCGGGCGCCCGGAGCGCCGCGCGCCTCCGCGCGCTCGCCGACTGGGTGGCGGCCCTCGACAAGGACTTCGACGTGGCGGGGCTCCACGAGCTCCTCACCCACGTGGTCGACGAGACGGCGGCGATCGCCGGGGTCATCGGGACCGAGCTCCTGGGGTATGCTGCGACCCCGGCGGCCGACGTGTCGGCCCAGTGACCCCGCGCCCACATGCCCAACCTCCTCGCGATGTCCTTCGAAGGCGAGCTCGCGCCCTCCTTCGACCTTCGATGCCTGTCCCAGGGTGAGGTTCCGCCCGACGGGTGGGGGATCGGCTACTACCCGGGCGGCGAGCCGGCCGCGGCGGTCCTGAAGGAGCCCGCCCCTCCGTCGGGGTCGATCCGCAGCGAGCTCGTGAAGGCCTGGGAGCACCTCGAGGCCTCCATCTTCCTGCTGCACGTCCGTCGGGCCACCTGGGGCGCCATCTCCGACGCCAACACCCAGCCCTTCCTGCGGGCATGGGGTCGTCGCGACTGGCTCTTCGCCCACGCCGGCTCGCTGCGCAACCGGCTCGAGCTGCGCCCGGGGGCCCCCTTCGAGCCCGTGGGCGGCACCGACACCGAGCTCATCTTCTGCGAGCTCATGAACCGCTTCGCCGAGCGGGGCTGGAAGAGCCTGGGCGACGCCGACCCCCGCACGCTCCACGACTGGCTCTTCCGGCTGAACGAGAACGGCAACCTGACCTGCGTCCTCACCGACGGCCACGACCTCGCGATCTACGCCGACCGGGAGTCGGCGGGCATCTACCTGTGGGAGGTGCTGCCGCCCTACGACCGGCTCGCCTTCGGCGACGCCGAGCTCGAGGTCGACCTCGGGAAGCGGGGCGTGAAGAGCCGCAAGGGCGTGCTGGTGAGCTCCCATCCACTCGAGGTGAATGGCGAGGACCGGGAGTGGCAGGCCGTCCCGCCCGGCACCCTGGTGATGATCCGGCAGGGGGCGATCCGCCAGACGGTGGCGCCGCGGGTCATCCCCGAGGGGCACCCCACGCTCCCGGGCGCCGGCCGGCGGCAGATGCCGCGCCCGGCCCGCGCCGAGCCGCGCCGCTACCGCGTGGAGCACCGCACCACCTACCGGTACGAGAAGCCCATCGAGCGCTCCAGCCACGTCTTCAAGCTCGTCCCCGCCGAGGACCGCCTGCAGCGGCTGCTCCGCCACGACCTCCAGGTGTCGGTGGAGGGCCCCTACCGCGACTACGAGGACGTCTTCGGCAACCGGGCGCGCCGCATGGAGGTGGAGACGCCCTACACCGAGATGACCATCACGGCGACGTCGGAGGTCGAGGTGCTCGACGTCGACCCGCTCGCCTACCGGCCGCTCCGGCAGCGCGTGCAGATCCCGGTGGTCTGGATGCCCTGGCACCAGCAGGTCCTGCAGCCCTTCCTGCTGCCCCCGGAGCTCGCCGAGTCGGAGCTGCAGGAGCTCTCCGAGTACGCGATGAGCTTCGCGGTGCGCAACGACTTCGACCTCATCGACACGCTGCTCGACCTGAACCAGACCATCTTCCGGGAGTACCGCTACACGCCGGGGACGACCACGGTCTTCACGACGCCCTTCGAGGTCTACGTGAACCGGCGCGGCGTCTGCCAGGACTTCACGAACCTCTTCATGTGCCTGGCGCGCCTGCTCGGCCTCCCCGCCCGCTACGTCTGCGGCTACCTGTGGACCGGGCCGAGGAACCCCAACCAGCGCCAGGCCGAGGCCTCCCACGCCTGGGCCCAGGTCTTCCTGCCCGAGGCGGGCTGGAAGGGGTTCGACCCCACGAACGGGATCCTCACCCAGACCGAGCACGTCCGGGTGGCGGTGGGGCGAAGCTACCGGGACACGGCGCCCACGGCGGGCACCATCTTCGTGGGCGGCGGGGGGGAGAAGCTCGAGGTCGAGGTGGCGGTGGAGCGGCTTCTCGGAAACTAGCGGCGGCCGGTGGTGACGTTCGCGCCGGCCGCGCCGGCCGCGCCGGTTCAGGCGCCGACGAGGGCGAGGCC
>JBAVCR010000171.1:0-7137 GCA_049586815.1 Anaeromyxobacteraceae bacterium | reverse complement strand
CGCTCGAGGTGGCCGAGGCCGCGCTGCGGTGCCACACCTGCGCCCTCTTCCTGCTGTCCCCGGACGACACCGTGATCGAGCTTCGCGAGTGCCGGTCCCGGAGCGACGCGGTGGCCCGCCACTCCGCCCCGGCGTCGGAGGGCGTGCTCGGGATGGTGCTGGCGCGGCGCGCCCCGCTCCGGCTGCACGGGGAGCCGCGGCAGGCCACCTACTACGACGACGGGACCCGCCCCCGGGCCATCGTCGCCGCGCCCCTCGTCGACCGCCGCGGCGGCCACGTGCGGGGCGTGCTGATCGCCGACCGGCTCGAGGACCAGCCCTTCGACGAGGCCGACGAGCAGCTCGTGGCCCGGGTCGCGAGCGAGCTCGTCCGCGCCGTGGAGTCGGAGCGGATCCTGCTCGGGCTCCAGGCCGATCGGGACGAGAAGGACCTCTTCTACGGGGCGATCGAGCAGCTGAACCGCAAGACCAAGACCGACGAGGTCCTCGACGCCGCCATCGAGGTGGCCTCCCGCATCGTCCAGGTCGACTTCGGCGCGATCACCTTCCACGAGCCGGAGGAGGATCCGCGAAGGCCCCACCGCGTGGTGAAGGCGGTGACCTCCTCCCCCGCGGGCTGGCTTCCCTCCGAGGTCACCGGGCTCCGCTTCGCGGCCCGGCCGGGGCTCGTGCATTCTGCCGTCCGCCACGGCGCCATGGTCCCCGGCCAGGGCGACCGCGTGGACCGGATGCGGGTCTTCGACGAGGGGACGCGGCTGCGCGGCCTCGGGGCCCTGCGCGTCTTCCCGCTCAAGTCCGGCGAGCTGACGCTCGGGACGCTCGTGGTGGGGTCGCGCCGGGCCGACGCCTTCGCGCGGGAGGCCTCCCGGCAGCTCGAGGTCATCGCCATGCAGGTGGCCGACGCGCTCCTCCGCGCCCGGCTCTTCGAGCAGACCGAGCGGCTCGCCAGCACCGACGGGCTCACCGGCGTCCTCAACCACCGCACCTTCCAGTCCCGGATGGACGAGCAGCTGCGCCTCGCGCAGCGCCACGGGCGCAAGCTCTCGATCGTCCTCTGCGACGTGGACCGCTTCAAGTCGGTCAACGACACCCACGGCCACCCGGTGGGCGATCTCGTGCTGCGGGGTGTGGCCCGCGTGCTCGCGGGGGAGGCGCGGGGCACCGACGTGGTGGCCCGCTACGGGGGCGAGGAGTTCGCCCTGGTGATGCCGGAGACCGACGGCGAGGGGGCCGGCGCCATCGCCGAGCGGATCCGGCGCCGCCTCGAGGAGGAGATCTTCGCCACCGAGTCGGGACCGCTCCGGGTGACCATCTCGCTCGGGGTCGCCACGTATCCGGAGGACGGCAAGGACAAGGCCCGCCTGGTCGAGGTCGCGGACGCCTGCCTCTACCACGCCAAGCGCGCCGGCCGGAATCGCACCGCCCGCTCGTCGGACCTGTCCGGCGACCGGACCCCCTGCTAGACTCGGCCCGATCCGGGTGGCGGCGTCGAATCCCGGGCAGGTGGGGCATTTGAAGAAGAACTTCGTCCTCGACACCAACGTCCTGCTGCACGATCCGCGTTCGATCTTCGCCTTCGACGACAACAACGTCGTCATCCCGATCTACGTGATCGAGGAGATCGACAACTTCAAGCGCGACCTCTCCAGCCTGGGACGGAACGCGCGCGCGGTGGCCCGTTCCCTCGACGACTTCCGCGCCCAGGGGCGGCTCAAGGAAGGGGTCCCCATCGGCGCCGGGAAGGGGACGATCCGCGTCCTCTTCACCGATCGGCAGCTCCCGCCCGAGCTGCGCAACGGCCACTCCACCACGGACGACCGCATCCTCGCGGTGGCCCTCGACGTCTCCCAGCGGGAGCGCGAGCTGCCCGCGGTCTTCGTGTCGAAGGACACGAACCTGCGCATCCGCGCCGACGCCATGGGGCTCACCACCGAGGACTACGACGTCGAGGGCGTCGACCTCGACGAGCTCTGGAGCGGCGTGGCCGAGGTGGAGGTCGAGGCCGAGGCGGTGAACCAGTTCTACGCGCAGGGGGTCGTGCCGCTCCCGCCCGGGATCCCGGCCCCCCCGCCCAACGAGTTCGTGGTCCTGCGCGACCGCGACAACCCGCAGCACAGCGCGGTGGGCAAGTTCAGCGCCCCCCGCCAGGCCTACGTGCCCCTCATCAAGCTCCCCAAGGAGGGGATCTGGGGCATCCGGCCGCGCAACAAGGAGCAGTCCTTCACGCTCGACCTGCTCCTCAACGACGAGATCCGGCTGGTCACCATCGTGGGCAAGGCCGGCACCGGCAAGACGCTGCTCGCCATCGCCGCCGGGCTCCACAAGACCATGGAGGAGTCGGCCTACCAGAAGCTGCTCGTCTCCCGGCCCATCTTCCCGCTCGGGCGCGACATCGGATACCTGCCCGGGTCGGTGGAGGAGAAGCTCAACCCCTGGATGCAGCCCATCTTCGACAACGTCGAGTACCTCATGAACCTGTCGCGCTCCGAGAAGAAGCTGGGGCGCGGGTACCACGAGCTCGTCGACCTGGGGATCCTCGAGATCGAGCCGCTCACCTACATCCGCGGGCGCTCCATCCCCAACCAGTTCATGATCGTCGACGAGGCGCAGAACCTCACCCCGCACGAGGTGAAGACCATCATCACGCGCGTCGGCGACGGCACCAAGATCGTCCTCACCGGCGACCCGTACCAGATCGACAACCCCTACGTGGACCAGACCAACAACGGGCTCGTCCACGTGGTGAACCGCTTCAAGCAGGAGAAGCTGGCCGGGCACGTCACCATGTCGAAGGGCGAGCGATCGCCGCTCGCCGAGCTGGCGGCGAATCTCCTCTAGGGAGGCGACGGCGTGGCCACGAGCGGAGACGGCGAGGGCAAGGTCGGGGGGGCGAGCCCGCCCATGGGTCCCGCCGGTCCGCTCCTCGAGTACCCGGTCGACTACCCGGTGAAGGTCATCGGCATCGCCGCCGACGACCTCGCCGCCCACGTGCGCGCCGTCGTGGCGGCTGCCGCCCCGGGGGCGGCGGTGGGCGAGCCCACGACGCGCCCGTCGAGCGGCGGGAAGTACCTGTCGGTGACGGTGACCGTGCGGCTCGGCTCGGAGGACGAGCGACTCGCCGTGCACGCGGCCCTGCAGGCCGATCCGCGGGTGCTCTACTCGCTCTAGGCCTGGGCGGCGCTCAGGCCGGCCACGCGGCTGCCGGCGGCGTAGTCGAGCAGCTCGACGCTGCGGGGCGCGATGCCCATGGTGATCTTCTCGCGGTGCCCCTCGGCGTCGCCGCCCACCTGGAACGGCACCGGGCGGTCGAACGACATCTCCACCTGTTCGGCCTCGAAGTCGAGGAGGCCGGGGTGCTGGAACTCGCCGCTGAAGATGTCGCGCGCGTGCAGCACGAGGGACGGAACCGGGACGCGGGTGAAGACCCGCAGGCTCATCGCGCCGGCGCGGCGGCCGGCGAACGGGAAGGCGCGCAGCTTGTAGCCGTAGTAGGGCACCGTCCCGCCCGCCGCCAGCATGCAGGGGCCGGCGTAGACGAGGTCGCCCTTCTCGATGGGGCGGCCGGCGCGCTCGCCGGCGGCGTCGAGCCTCCAGGCCGGTGCGCCGGTGTTCACGATCTCGCAGTAGACCGGGGCGCGCTGGAAGACCTGGCGGGGCGCGGACCGGAGCGCGATGGCGAGCCCGTAGCCGGCGAGCCCGGAGGTGAGGCGGCCGGCGCGGCGCCCGAACCGGGTGCGCACCCAGTTGTAGTCGTTCAGCACGGCGGCATCGAGGCCGGCGCTCGCGAAGGGGGTGCGGCGTCCCTCGCAGTTCACGAGGTCGAGGCGGCGGCCCGGGAGGACCTCGCCGGAGAGGTGGCGGCGCAGGTCGTCGATGGGGCGGCCGGCGCCGACCATCTCGGCGACGGCGTTTCCGGTCCCGAGGGCCAGCACGCCGAACCGGGGAGCGGGGGCGGAGCGGGTCTCGGTGCGGTCGAGGATGTGGTTCACCCAGGAGACGAAGGTGCCGTCGCCCCCGCCGGTGAAGACGGTGCCGTAGCCCCGGGAGACGACGGTGTCGGCGATGCGGTGGGCCTCGTCGGCGTCGCGGGAGAAGAAGAGGCTCTCCTCCGGCATGAGGCCGGAGAGGGCCTCGCGGACGCGGGCGCTCACCTGCTTCGCGTTGGCGTTGAGCAGGACGGCGGTGTGCTCGGCGTTGGGGAGGGTGGCCTGTGCCTGGAGCATCGAGTCCCCGGGGGGAGGGTATGACAGCGACGTCACGCCTCGACTGAGCAAGCCGGATGCCACGCTGCGTCGTCGGAAAAGTCACGGAATATCAACGGATGGGTGGCGAGATGGTGACGGGCGGCCGGCGCGGATCGGGTAGAAAAGGTTACATCCTGCGAAGCCGGCTACGCACCCGTCCGGGACCGGGGAATTCGTCCCGGGAAACCCTCCGGAGGGATTTGACGCGTCCGGAAGCGTACTTAGCTTTCCCTCCACACGGGAGGTTTTCAAACAATGGGAAAGATCATCGGCATCGACCTGGGCACCACCAACTCGGTGGTCTCGGTGATGGAGGGCAAGGACCCCGTCGTCATCACGAACGAGGAGGGTTCCCGCATCACGCCGTCGGTCGTCGCCTACCTGAAGGAAGGGGAGCGCCTGGTCGGGCAGGTGGCCAAGCGCCAGGCCATCACCAACCCGGAGCGCACCATCTACAGCATCAAGCGCTTCATGGGGCGCCGCTTCGACGAGGTGCAGGACGAGACCAAGCGGGTCCCGTACAAGGTCGTGGCCGGGCCGAACGGGGACGTGCGCATCGACATCGACGGCAAGCCGCTCAGCCCGCCGGAGATCAGCGCGCAGATCCTGCTCAAGCTGAAGCGGGCGGCCGAGAACTACCTGGGCGAGAAGGTCACCGACGCGGTGATCACCGTCCCGGCCTACTTCAACGACGCCCAGCGCCAGGCCACGAAGGACGCCGGCGAGATCGCCGGCCTGAACGTCCGGCGCATCATCAACGAGCCCACCGCGGCCGCGCTGGCCTACGGCCTCGACAAGAAGTCGAACGAGAAGATCGCCGTCTACGACTTCGGCGGCGGCACCTTCGACATCTCCATCCTCGAGGTGGGGGACAAGGTGGTCGAGGTGCTCGCCACGAACGGCGACACGCACCTGGGCGGCGACAACATCGACCAGGTGATCATCGACTGGCTCATCTCCGAGTTCAAGAAGGACACGGGCATCGACGTGTCCAAGGACAAGATGGTCCTGCAGCGCCTCAAGGACGCCGCGGAGAAGGCCAAGATCGAGCTCTCCTCCACCATGGAGACGGAGGTGAACCTGCCGTTCCTCACCGCCGACCAGACCGGCCCCAAGCACCTCGCGGTGAAGCTCTCCCGCGCCAAGCTGGAGCAGATGGTGACGCCGCTCGTGGAGCGCTCCATCGAGCCGGTGAAGAAGGCGCTCGCCGACGCCGGGCTGGGTCCCGACAAGATCGACGAGGTCGTCATGGTGGGCGGCCAGACCCGCATGCCCCTCATCGTCGAGACGGTGAAGAAGTTCTTCGGCAAGGAGCCGAACAAGACCGTCAACCCCGACGAGGTGGTGAGCGTGGGCGCGGCCGTCCAGGGCGGCGTGCTCTCCGGCGACGTGAAGGACATCCTGCTCCTCGACGTCACGCCGCTCTCGCTGGGCGTGGAGACGCTGGGCGGCGTGATGACGCGCCTCATCGAGCGCAACACCACCATCCCGGCCCGGAAGTCGGAGACCTTCTCCACCGCGTCCGACGGGCAGACCTCGGTCGAGGTGCACGTGCTCCAGGGCGAGCGCGAGATGGCGCGCGACAACCGCACGCTGGGTCGCTTCCACCTGGAGGGGATCCCGCCGGCGCAGCGCGGCATGCCGCAGATCGAGGTCACCTTCGACATCGACGCGAACGGCATCCTGAACGTGGCCGCGAAGGACAAGGCCACCGGCAAGGAGCAGAAGGTCACCATCACCCAGTCGTCCGGCCTCTCCAAGGACGAGGTCGACAAGATGGTGTCCGACGCCCGCTCCCACGAGGCCGAGGACAAGAAGCGGCGCGAGGAGGTCGAGGTCAAGAACCGCGTGGAGAACCTCGCCTACCAGATGGAGAAGCTCGTCAAGGAGAACAAGGAGAAGCTCTCCGCCGCCACCGTGACCGAGCTGGAGGGGCTGGTGCAGGAGGCCCACCAGGTGCGGGAGCGGGGCAACCCCGACGAGGTGAAGGCCGCCCTCGAGAAGCTCGAGAAGGCGAGCCACAAGGCCGCCGAGGAGCTCTACAAGGCCGCCGGCACGCCGCCCGCAGGCGGGGCCGGCCCGGGCGCCCCTCCTCCTCCGCAGCCGGAGAAGAAGGGCGGCGACGACGTCGTCGACGCCGAGTTCAAGCAGGTGTGAGCAGCGCCGGCTTCAGCCGGCGCAAGAACGGGTTCTCGGACCCGTTCCGACATCCGAGGGGGGCGCATCCAGTTCACGGAAGCGCCCCCCTCACTTTTCTTTCCCCCCTCAATCCCCCTCGCAATCGCCCCCCCGCCCCCTTACCATCCGCCCCGATGCACCTCACCGTCCTCTCCCGCTCCGCCTCCATCTTCACCACCCGGCGAATCGTCGAGGCGGCCCGGGCCCGCGGCCACGTGGCCCGCGTCGTCGACCCGCTGCAGGTGGAGATGCGCCTCGGGCGCGACGGGCCGGAGGTCTTCCACCGCGGCCGGTCCTTCCCGGCCACCGACGTGGTCGTTCCCCGCATCGCCCCCTCCATCAGCCAGTACGGGCTCGCCGTGGTGAACCACCTGCAGCTGCTCGGACTGCCGGTGCTGAACGGGGCGCCGGCCATCGGCCTCGCCCGCAACAAGATGCGGGTCCTCCAGCTGCTCTCGGCGAGCGGGGTGGGGGTCCCCCGCACCGTGATGGCCTCGGAGCCGTCGGGGCTGCGGGACATGGTGCGGCACGTGGGCGGGTTGCCGGTGCTCGTGAAGCTGCTCCGCGGCAACGAGCGCACCGGCGTCATCGTCTGCGAGACCCGGCAGGCGCTCGAGTCCGCGCTCGAGGCCATCCTGCGGCTCGGCCAGAACACCATGGTGCAGCAGTACGTGCGCGGCCGGCGGGGCGGGGACCTGCGCGCCTTCGTGGTGGG
>JBAVCR010000170.1:0-5150 GCA_049586815.1 Anaeromyxobacteraceae bacterium | reverse complement strand
GCGCCGGGACGCCGAGGACCGAGGCGAGCCGCCCGAGCTCCTCGAGCTCCGCCGGGGAGACGTGCCCGTCCGCGGCGGCCACGCGGTAGGCGTCCCGGAGCAGGCAGACCCGCAGGCCGTCGTCCCGGACCCCACCCACGAGCACCGCCGTGTCCACGCGGCTGTCGCTCGCCCGGCGGCGTGCCGCGATCTCGGCCTCGAGGTCGAGCCCCAGCCCCGCGGCGGCGGACCGGATGATCCTCTCCTCCTCGTCGACCATCCCGTCGACCGCGGCGAGCCGGAGCAGCGCGGCCAGGTAGGCCTCCCGGTCGAGCAAGCTCACCGACCCCGCGTCCTCGAACCAGTACCCGTCCCCCTCCCCATGCCCCGTCTGGCTCATGGAGGAATGACAGGTGACCCGCTCGAATCGGACCGGGCTGCGTCCAGCGCCCTGCACCCTTCCGGGACTCGCCGCTCCTCCGGGGGAGAAAAATCTCCCGCGCCCCGGCGGTTTGAATAGGCTCCCGCGACGGAGGACGACGCCCTGGCGCCTCGCATCGGCATTTCCTGGAAGCAGCACCCGGTCGACGGCCCGTTCGACGCGATCGTGGTCGGGTCGGGCATCGGCGGCCTGGCGACGGCCGCGCTCCTCGCCCGCCGCCGCGGGATGCGCGTCCTCGTCCTCGAGCGCCACTACACCGCGGGTGGATTCACCCACACCTTCGAGCGCGACGGCTTCGAGTGGGACGTGGGCGTCCACTACGTCGGCAGGGTGACCGGCCGGCGCGGGGTGCTCCGGGCGCTCTTCGACCACGTCTCGGGCGGGGAGCTCCGCTGGAAACCCCTGCCCGACGTCTACGACCGGATCGTCGTCGGCGGTCGCGAGTTCGACTTCCCGGCGGGAGAGGCGCGCTTGCTCGACTCGCTCGCCGGCGCCTTCCCCGCCGAGCGGGCGGGGATCCGCGGCTACCTGGCGCAGGTGAAGGCCTGCGCCCGCGCCGCCGGACCCTACTTCGCCTCGCAGGCCCTGCCGCCCCGGGTCGGGAGCCTCCTCGGGGGCCTCATGCGTCGCGGGTTCCTGCGCCACGCCCGCCGCACCACGGGGGAGGTCATCGCCTCGCACGTGAAGGACCCGGTCCTCCGCGCCGTGCTCGCCGGCCAGTACGGGGACTACGGCCTCCCGCCGGGGCTCTCCTCCTTCGGCAACCACGCCGTGGTCGCCGACCACTACCTCGGCGGTGCGGCCTATCCGGTGGGCGGGTCGAGCCGCTTCGCCGCCACCATCGTCCCGGGCATCCTCGCGGCGGGCGGCCACGTCGCCATCGGCGCCGAGGTGGAGCGGGTCGAGGTGGAGGGCGGCCGCGTCGCCGGCGTCCGGATGGTCGACGGGCGGCGGGTCCGCGCCCCGATCGTCGTGAGCGACGCCGGTTGGGCGGCCACGGTGGGGCGCCTCGTCCCCCCGGAGTGGCGGCAGCGCTTCCCGTCGACGGAGGGCATCCCCTCCTCCCCCGGCCACCTGTCCCTCTACGTCGGCGTGCGGGGAACCGATGCCGAGCTCGGGCTGACCGGGACGAACCTCTGGCTCTACGACGACGCCGACCACGACCGGAGCTTCGCCCGCTTCGAGCGCGATCCCGAGGCGCCCTTCCCGCTCGTCTACCTCTCCTTCGCCTCGGCCAAGGACCCCACCTTCCAGGAGCGCTTCCCCGGCAAGGCGACCCTCGAGGCCATCACCATGGGTTCCTGGGAGCCCTTCGCCCGCTTCGAGGAGACGCGCTGGCGCCACCGCGGGCCGGAGTACGAGGAGCTGAAGGAGCGGCTCCGGGAGCGGCTGCTCGCCGCCGTGCTGGCCCGCCTGCCCCAGCTGAAGGGGCGCGTCGAGGTGGCCGAGCTCTCGACGCCGCTCTCCACCCGCCACTTCGTCGGCCATCCCCGCGGGGAGATCTACGGGCTCGCCGCCACGCCCCGCCGCTTCGAGGCCTGCCTGCCCGTGCGGGCGCCCATCCCCGGGCTCTTCCTCACCGGCGCCGACGCCGCGATGAGCGGCGTGGCCGGCGCGCTCTCGGGGGGCGCTCTCTGCGCGTCGGCGATCCTGAAGGAGAACGTCTTCGCGTCGGTCCTGAAGGACGCGAACGCGGGCCGGACGACGGCCGGAGGAACGCCATGACGCACGTGCACGGACCGGTGCTCGACCACCCCGATCTCGACGCCCCCCACGCCGACCTCCTGGCCCGCGCCGCGGAGCTCGCCGAGGCCGTGCGGGCGCGACAGGACCGCAAGGCGGCCACGCTGGTCGACGGCCTCCTCACCGCGGCGGCGCAGCACTTCGCGACCGAGGAGGAGCTCATGGACCGGACCGCCTACCCGGACCGGGTCGCCCACCGCACCTCGCACGACCTCTTCCTCCAGGACCTGCACGGCTCGGTCCGCGAGGTCGCGGTGCACGGCGTCTCGCCCCGGGTGATCGAGTGGGCCACCGGGCGGCTGCAGGAGTGGCTGCGGTTCCACATGGAGCAGAACGACCGGCCGCTCGCCGCTCACCTGAGGCGGGTCGCGCTGCAGCGCGGCGTGCATCCGGCGCCCCGGCGGAGCTGACCCCGCCGCTCCTACCGCGTCCGCGACGCGGGCCGGGCGAAGCGCTCGAAGAAGTCGCCCTCGTTCCACGCCGGCCGCACCGGATCCGCGGCCACGAGGAAGGCCGTGAGGAACTGGAGCCGGGCGAAGCGCGCCGCGTCCTCCCAGCGCCAGGCGGGATCCCATTCGTCGCGGGGGGTGTGGTAGCGCTCGCGGATCCAGGCCCGGCGTCGCTCCAGGCCCTGCTCGTCGAGCCCCTTCCACCCTGGCGTGACGAGGAGCGACGGCACTCCCTGGCGCACGAAGCTCCACTGGTCGGAGCGCACGAATGCCCCGGAGCGCGGCATCGGGTCGGGTGAGAGCGCGACTCCCAGCGCGTCGGCAGCCTGCCTCACCGTCTTCCCCAGGGTGGAGTGCTCGGCGCCGCGAGCCACCGCGTCCTCGAAGGGAAACGCCGTGGGCGCCCCGTCGACGTTCAGCACGGCGACGACCCCGGCCGGGTCGACCACCGGATGGGTGGCCAGGAACGAGGACCCCACGAGACCCTTCTCCTCGCCGGTCACGGCCGCGAAGAGGACGGAGCGGGCCGGGCGGACGGGCAGCGCCGTGAAGGCGCGGGCCACCTCGAGCAGGACGGCGACGCCGATCGCGTCGTCCATGGCCCCGTTGTAGATGGCGTCGCTCCCCACCGGCTCGCCGATCCCGAGGCCGTCCACGTGGGCCACGACGACGACGGTCTCCTTCGCCCGCCCGGGATCCGACCCGCGCAGGAGCCCGAGCACGTTGACCGAGCTCGCGGCGCGCAGCTCGGCCGCCGACCGGAACCGCGCCTTCACCGGCCAGGCCTGGGCGACGAGACGGTTCGCCTCGGCCTTCTCGAGGATGGCCCGCGCCCCTCCCGCAAGACCGGCCGCGACGGCGACCCGCTCCAGGCCACGGATCGAGAGGACCGCCCGCGCGGGCAGGCCGTCCACCCCGTCGCCGAGACGCGCTCCCTCCACCCAGCCCATCCCCTCCGCCCGCGCGTTGCGCACGAAGTCCTCCCAGGGGAGCGACTCCTCGGCCTCCGGCGTGTAGACGAAGAAGACCCCCGCGGCGCCGCGGGCCGCGAGCCGTCGCATCTTGCCGAGCCGGTCGGCGTGGGCCGCGCGAGGCGCCGGAGGGAAGAAGTTCGGGCGGTCGGAGGACGGGGCGCCCCACAGCACGATGGCGATCTTGCCGGTGAGGTCGACGCCCTTCAGGTCGTCGTAGCCGAACTCCGGCGCCGAGATCCCGTAGCCCACGAAGGCGAGCGCGCCGTCGAGCTCGACCTCGGCGTGCTCCCCGTCCGAGAGCGCCACGAAGTCCACGTCCCGGAGGAGCGGCGTCGGCGCGAGGCCCGGGCCGTGCAGGACGATGGACGAGGCCTCCGGGTCCACGCGCCAGGCGCGCAGCGGCACCACCTGCTCGAAGCGCCCGTCGCCGGCGGCCGGCTCGAGTCCCAGGGCCTGCATCTGCGTCGCCACCCAGGCGGCGGCGACGTCGTGGCCGCGTGTCGCGGTTCCCCGCCCCTCGAGGAGGTCCGACGAGAGGAACCGCGTGCCCGCCGAGATGGCCCCCGGGTGGACTGCCGCCAGGCCGGCCGCCGCGCCCGTGGGAGGCGTGGGGGCGGGACCATCGCTTGCGGAGAGCGCGAGGAGGGCGACAATGGCCGGCAGCACGCCCCTTCCATACACCACACCGACCGGGATCGCGCATGACCCACGACTTCCTCCACCGCGACGTCCCCGCCCTCCGGAAGCGGGTCTTCCGCCTCGGCCTGGCCGTCTCGCACGGGATCGACGAGTCCGGCATCCGCGAGGCCCTCGACGGCGAGATGGACTACGTCTTCTGGAACCCGACGGCGCGCAAGCTCGTCGCGCCGCTCCGGGACGCGCTCTCCCGGGACCGGGAGCGCTACGTGGTGGCCACGGGACCGACCTTCGGCTGGTTCGGGGGGCCCATCCGGCGCCGCGTCGAGCAGGCGCTGCGCGACCTCGGCACCGAGTACCTCGACGTCCTGCAGCTCTACTGGGTGGGCGTCACGTCCTCCCTCGGCGAAGCCAGCGTGGAGGCGCTCGTCCGGCTCCGCGAGGAGGGGAAGGTCCGGGCGATCGGCGTCTCCATCCACGACCGCCCGCGCGCCGGGCGCCTCGCCGAGGACTCGCCCCTCGACCTGCTCATGATCCGCTACAACGCCGCCCACCCCGGGGCCGAGACCGACGTCTTCCCGCACCTGGCGCGCCGCCGGCCGGCCGTGGTCGCCTACACCGCGACGGCATGGCGGCGCCTCCTCCGCAGGCCGCGGGGCTGGACCGACCGGCCGGCCACGGCCGGGGACTGCTACCGCTTCTGCCTGACGAGCCCCCACGTCGACGTGGCGCTCTGCTCCCCGGCGAGCGTGGCCCAGCTCCGCGAGGACCTCGCCGAGGTGGCCCGCGGCCCGCTCGACGAGGGCGAGATGGACTTCATGCGCCGGCTGGGCCGGGTGGTGCACGGCTGATCCTGCGCCGCTCGTGGGCCAACTGCGCCGCCCTCGCCACGGCCCCGGCCCCGGCGAGGAGCGCGCCGAGCGTCAC